>CANPZP010000020.1 GCA_947589115.1 Candidatus Gastranaerophilales bacterium
AATAAAAGAAATGAATCCCGAATTTAAGGACTTATCTGAAAATTGGTAAGATACTGAAACAAGTTCAGCATGACAGAAAAATTAGAAAAATAGAAAAAAACTAAAAAAAATAAGATGCTGAAACGGTCTTGGATTTCCTCCACGCTCGAACAGTTTCGCGGTTGAACCTTCGATTCAAGTCCGCTCAATGTTCTCGCTATCCGGACTGGGCTTCGCCATCGTCCGTCCGGAAATTACGTCTTGTAATTTCTTAATCGCTCGCTTGTTAGGACTTCGTTTCAAGACTGCTTATGCAGCAGTCTTTTCACTTCGGGTGCAGCGGCACCCTTAAAGTTTAGTCTGACTTATTTATATTCTAACCCAACTTTGAACCAGCTCTGCCGGCGCTTTACGGGGCTTCGCCCGTCACACCTGCTTGTCAAAATCTTTGATTTTGCAACAAGCCGGGTACTCTTTAGAGTAGAAATTACGCAGTTCAGCATGACAATTTTATTAAGCAACAAGAAATTCATTTTTTAATAATTCAAGTTATTTTAAAATTAAAAGATTTTCAGGTTTTTGTATAATAATTTAATATATTTTAAAAAGTTTGAACATTGTCATTCCTCGCCCATTTTAAAGAGAGCTTTCATTCTCTTTTTTCGAGCCTCGAACTCGAAATTTTTCCCGCAGGTCAAAATTATTTTATATTCCGGTAAAGCCGGAGGTTAGAGGTATTTTTTATATTGATTAAATGCATTTATTCATATAAAATCATTTTATGAGTAAATATGATGAATTATTTAATAATCTTATAAATACCGGCTGGTTTAAAGAAGAAGAAATTAAACCTTTTAAAACTGAGCAGGTTATTAATTTAATTGATGAATGTAAGACTCCAAAGAATAAAAACGATATATTTCGTGCATTAATAAATACGCCTTTTAATAAGGTGAAAGTTGTAATAATCGGGCAAGACCCATATCCGAATCCTGATTTTGCACACGGGCTTGCTTTTTCAACCGATGATAAAAAATGTCCCGGCTCTTTAAAAAATATTTATAAAGCTTTAAATATATCGCCGTCCACTAATAATTTATCTAAATGGGCTGATAACGGTGTTCTTTTATTAAATTCTGCATTAACTTACAGTGAAACATCAAGTTTAGCAAAACGAGTTAAGATATGGAGGCCTTTTATAGATAATATTATTAAAAAAATACTGTCTGTTACGGATAGAAAAATAGTATTTTTCTTATGGGGAAATGATGCTCAGAAGGTTGTATTCCGAAATTTAGACGAATCAAATATTAAGGGTAAAAAACTTTCAAATGAAACGGTATTTGCAGGCAAGAATAAGAATATACTGATTTTACAGTCAGCACACCCTTCTCCGTTAACGGCGTATAAATTTTTGCCCTATGCTCCTTTGCAATTTAAAACCTGTGATGAGTTCTTGGCAGAAAATAAAATAAATTGGGCGGATTTATAATTCCGTTTATATCCTCCCGCCGGAGTTTAATTGTATATAAACAAGCTTAATATAGATTTATAATAGATTTATAATATACCTTTTGTTGAAGGTATCTTTTCAAGATTATTTATATCTATCTCAACTGCTGTTTTAAGGGCTCTTGCAAAGGATTTAAATATAGCCTCAATTATATGATGAGTGTCATATCCGTCAAGAACTTTTATATGTATTGTCATTAAAGCAGCCTGGGCAAAACTTGAAAAGAAATGAGGAAGTATTACGGTTTCAAAATCTGATGTTTTTTCATCTTTTAATTCGGCATCCGTTTTAGAATAAACACGTCCCGATATATCAACCGACGATAAAACAAGAGCTTCATCCATCGGTAAAATTTTTTCTCCGTACCTTTTTATTCCTTTCTTGTCGCCGAGCGCATCTTTTATGGCACTTCCGAGTGTAATTGCAACATCTTCAACAACGTGATGATTATCTTTATCATGAGATACAACGTTAATTTCTAAATCAAAACCGGAATGAAGAGAAAACTGCTCAAGCATATGGTCAAAAAATTTAATGCCTGTATTTATTTTGTATTGCCCGTTTCCGTCTAAATTTATTTTAATTGAAACTTCTGTTTCATTGGTTTTTCTTTCTTTATAACATTGCCTCATTTTTTAACTCCAATATATTTTTAATATCATTTACCGATTTTATTACAAGTTTAGCACCATTTGATTTTAAAATTGACTCAAGTTCAGATGATTTATCTTGCGGAGGCAAAACCCCGATTCCTATATATCCCGCATCTTTTGCCGCTTTCATATCATCCGGAGTATCACCAAAATAATAAAATTTTTCTGCTATTATATTTTGTCTTGTTAAATTTAGTCCGTACGGATTGGGTTTTCCCATCCCTTCCGGTATGTCATCCGTCGTAATTATCGGATAAAATATTGAATCCAATTTAAATTTTTCTACGGCAAATAATGCCTCATGTTTTAGTCTGCCCGTAAATATTGATAAATTATACTCTTGTGATAATTCTTCAAATAATTCTTTATCAAAAAGTAATTCTTCGTTATTTATAAATCCTTTTGCATTATTCCAATAAAAATCGTTAAATGTTTCAACTATGTTTTCATAAGGTATATCATAGCCTGCTTTTTTAAGAAAATATTGAGTTAAATCCCAATCATTATTCAAGCCTCCCATATTTTTTGCATTTTGTATTTCATCATGAGATATTGTTTTACCCGTGTATTTTTCATATGTTTTTTCCACTGCCTTGCGATATGAATTTCTTGCATCTATTAACACACCGTCCATATCAAAAACTAATGCAGTTTTTTTCTTTAAAATGTTTTTTATTGACTCAACACCTTTTTTGGTCGGAATTGTTACTCTCAAATGATTTTTTAACCCGCTGCCCTCTTTAAATAATTTAACCGTAATTTTATTGTTTTTAAGTTTATTGTATATAAACTCAGCTTTTTCTTTAAAATTTGCAAGTAAAAAATTGGCATTTGATGCATATACTATTGCGCCAAGCGATTCGAAAAACAGAGCCAATTCAGCTTTTGAAGCATTTACTTCATTCTTTATATTAAGGAAATAAGGATAATCATCAAGAGCACTAAGTCCCGCCAAAATTGCAAATGAATTAACACTATACGGACTTATTACTTTTTTTAAATTTTTAATATTCGCTTCGTTTGAAATTATACATCCCAGTCTGAGTCCGGCAAGTGCAAAGTCTTTGGAAAATGAACGCACCAAAAATACATTATCATAATCATTTACCAAATTTTTAAATGTATTATCAGAATAATTTGCATATGTTTCATCAATAATAACAACCTGATTTTTAGCTTTTTCTAAAATTCTTATTAAATCATTATATTCTATAACACTGCCTGTAGGATTATTCGGAGATGCAATATAAATTATTTTAACGCTGTCATCAATACTGCTAACAAAGTCATCAATAGGGAAAATCCATTTTTCTTTAAACGGAACTTTAATAATTTTTCCGCCTTGTATTTTTGTATATATTACGGGCATTTCAAAAGAAACATCAAGAGTCAGTAATGCTTCATCCTGTTCCAAATAAGTTTGTATAATCCCTTGTATTGCCTCATCCGCACCATTTGTGACCTTGATATTATTTATATTAGCCCCGTAAAAATCGGCAATTTTATGTGATAATTTTCCGTAAAACGGATAGAAACTAATTTGTTTATAATTACAATTTTTTAAAGCTTCAATTACTTTAGGAGAAGGGCCGTAATTATTTTCATTACTGTCAATCTTTAAATCCCAATCCCTGTCATATAACGGGACCGGGTATCCGTTCATATATTCAACCGATTTTTTTGCTTTTATCATACTAACCTATTTTACGTAAAAGTCAGCATCTATATAAACTCTTACTTTTGCCTTTCCGGCTTCTACAGGAGTTGACGGCACTGACTCTTCAACTTTTGAATCCATAGCGGCAAATGAATTTGCATAGAATCTTCCGTTTGATACAACTGAATCAATATTGCAGGATGCATTAATCCTTCTGATTCCGTCCAATGTTTCACCTGAGGCTTGAGCTATTTTTAATGCTTCATTTTTTATTTCTTTTATTAATTCGGGATATAATTCCATACACAGACTGTTGTCATTCTCAAAAGAATAACTCAAGCCGTTTGTGGAATTTGCCCCGTTAGATATTGCAGTATCAATTAACAACGAAATCTTACTTGTATCTTTTGTTTCAACCGTTATTGAATTGACGGCTATGTAATTTTTTATTTCTCTTGTTCCGTTTTTATTTGTTGTATATACGGGACGTATTGAAAAATTATTTGTTTTAATTACATCAGTATCTTCTTTTGTTACTTGTTTTAATGCAGTAATTATCTGATTTGAAATTTTATTATTTTCGGAAGAAGCCGTCTGTGCATTAATTGCGGTATTTTCAACGGCAAATGAAACCCTTGCAATATTCGGTGATACTTCTTTTACTTTTGAAGCATTTAATGAAATATACCCTGCCTCTTTTTGCGAATTAATTATAGCACCATAACTTACTTGATTTATCGAAAATAATGATATAATTAACAGTACTAAAAAATATTTATTATTCATACTATCTTCCCGCTTCTTCCGGTTCTTCTTGTTTTACATCCGAACTAACGGTTTCGGTCACATTTAAATCATCTTTCTTGTTTAAATCAACAGTTTTTAACATTTTAAGTTCAGCTTCTCTCGTTCGTTTCATAATGTCTTTAATTTGTTCCGGAGAAAGTCCCTGAAATGAATTAAACCCAATTAATGACTGTTTATTGTTAAGCAGATACAAACTAAGCGCAATAATAGTCCAAAGAATAATCCCCTGATAAATATTCATCTGCGAAACTACATTAGAGTCTTGTACCATATAATTCCAAGCTTTCATGCATACCCAACCTGGAGAAATAATAAATCCTGCAATTAAACCGAGAACTATAAATACAACTGCAATAAGCCCCCTAATCCCGTTTATTGTTACTACTTTATAATTTTTATTCATTGATTTTACCTTCAATTAAAGAATTAAATTCTTCTTCATTTAGTATTATAACACCTAAAGATGAAGCTTTGTCAAATTTTGACCCCGGATTTTCTCCCGCTAAAACATATGATGTTTTCTTACTTACACTCGATGATGTTTTCCCGCCGTATTGCTTTATCTTTGCCTCAAATACACTTCGAGGTTCAGAAAGAGTTCCTGTTATTACAAATGTTTTTCCGTTAAAGATATCGGATATTTTTTCTACAGAACTGCCTTTGGGATTTACATTATACCTCTTCAGCTTATTTAATATTTCTTTATTATTTTCATCTCTAAAAAAGTTTACAATACTTTTTGCAGCTTTATCACCTATTCCGTCAATTTTTATAAAATCTTCTTCTGAGGCATTAATTATTTCATCAATATTTGAAAATTCACTTGAGATTATATCGGCAGTTTCTTTACCTATATGTTTTATACTGAGTGCCGTTAAAAATTTTGTCATTGTGGGAGATTTTGATGCTTGTATTGAATTATACAGATTATCTGCCGATTTTTCTTTTATTAAATCAAGTTTCATAAAATCATTCACTGATAAATTATATAAATCCGCAAAATCTTTTATTAAACCGCAATCAAAAAGTTTATCCACTAAAGAAGCACCGATTCCGTCAATATCCATAGCTTCTTTTGATGCAAAATATTCAATTTTACCCTTTAATTGTGCGGGGCATCCCCATACATTAGGGCAATATAGCGCTACTTCTCCCGCCTCTTTTTTTAGCGGAACTTTACAGCTGGGACATATTTCAGGCGCTTTATAAACCCCAAAATCCTCATTTTCTCTTTTCCTTATAACTTTCGGTATTATTTCCGCAGCTTTTTTTATTAATACTTCGTTACCTATATTAATTTTCAATCTTTCAATCTCATCGAAATTATGAAGGCTTGCTCTTTTTACCGTTGTTCCCGCAAGCTGTACGGGTTCAAGCTCTGCTACCGGAGTAACAATACCTGTTTTTCCCACACTTAATTCAATACCTATAAGTTTTGTCCAGACCTCTTCCGGCGGAAATTTAAAAGCAGTAGCCCATTTAGGCGCTCTTGACGTATAGCCCAATTCATTTTGTTTGGCTAATTCATTTATTTTTATTACCATTCCGTCTGTAGCATAATCGAGTTTAAATCTTTCCGTTTCCCATATGTCGCATTTCTCTTTCGCTTGATTGATTCCTTTTACGAGAAATGAATTGGGATTAGTATTAAACCCTAACTCCTTTAACAGTTTTAAAGCTTCATAATGCGTTTTTACAAGTTCTTTATCATCACTAATAAGAGTATAGGCAAAAAAATGCAAATCTCTTTGTTTTGTAATATTTGCATCCAATTGTCTTAATGAGCCGGCTGCAGCATTTCTCGGATTCGCAAATTCTTTTAAACCTCTTTCCGTATTCTCTTCATTTAATCGTTCAAAAGAAGATACCGGCATATAAACTTCGCCTCTTACTTCAATATTTAAAGGTTTTGAAAGCTTTTGCGGGATATCTTTTATTTTTAATATATTCTCCGTTATATTTTCGCCAGTTATCCCGTTTCCTCTGGTTGCTCCTATTTTCAAATTGCCGTTTTCATAAGATAATGCACACGACAGTCCGTCAATTTTTAATTCAACAACAAGTTCTAAATCTTCTTCATTTGGATATTCTTTTTTTACACGTTCATACCATTTATATAAATCTTCAAAATTATTTGAGTTATCCAAGCTGTATAGCCTGTATTTATGCCTATGCTCTTTAAACCCTTGCGAAATTTTATCTCCGACTTTCAAAGTGGGACTATCAGATGTCCTTAATAACGGATATTGATTTTCAAGATTTTTTAATTCCCTGAACAATTCATCATATTCATAATCACTAATTTTGGGGTCATCAAGTATGTAATATGCCTTATTGTTTTCTTCTATTATTTTTTTTAATTCATCAATTCTTAATTTTGCTTCATTAAAATCCATTTGAACCTGTAAATCTTTAAAAAATGTAATATTAGTGTATATTTTATAATTTCATTTTATAATAAATAAAGTATGTCGTTAACTGATTTTATAAAAAATTACAGAAAAAGTAAAAGAGTATTATTTACAACACCCTCACACGGACAGGGTGATTTTATTATTCCGGAATGCAAAAAATATTTGGGAAAAAAATTTTATAACTGTGATTATTCAGAAATAGAAGGATTTGATAACCTTTCTTCTCCTGAAGGGATAATAAAATCAATTCTCGATAATGCATCAAGTATATATGATGCAAAAGCTGCATTCTTTTTAATAAACGGTTCAACTTCAGGCATTATAGCTGCTATGTATTCCGTATTATCAAAAAATGATAAAGTACTAATAGCAAGAAATTGCCATAAATCAGTATATAACGGACTTGTTTTAACAGGCGCCGTTCCGGTTTGGATTATGCCTGATTATAATGAGGAATGGGGCATTTATGAATCAATAAATTTAGATTATTTAGAAGAAATTCTTTCTAAGAATAAGGATATAAAAGCTTTTATTATGACGAATCCCACATATGAAGGCGTTATGACTGATGTATACAGAGTTTCCGCAATATGCAGAAAATATAATGTAATACTAATCGTTGATGAAGCACATGGAGCCTTGTGGAATTTTCATAAATCACTGGGAACACCATCTTTAGTTCAAGGTGCGGATATAGTTGTTCAATCTCTTCATAAAACGGCAGGTGCGCTCAATCCTTCTTCTGTTTTATTGTTGAGTAAAGAAACTCCCGTTCCCAAAGAAAGAGTGCAGGAAGCTTTAAACCTCATTACTACAACTTCCCCGTCTTATCCTATATTATTAAATATTGATTCCGTTATTAACTTTCTTGATTCTGATGAAGGCAAAGATAAACTCTTTGAACTAACAAAATCCGTTAACAGATTTATTCGTTCGGTAAAATCTAATCCTAACCTTCAAGTATATCAATATAATAACGATGTTACAAAAATATTGGTTAAGGTAACAAATATGTCGGGCTTTGAGCTGTCTCAACAGCTTTTTGATAAATATAATATTGAAGATGAATGCGCTAATGAAAAATCGGTATTATTTATTACGGGCTTAGGGACTACTAAACAAAAATTGAAGAAGCTTGAGAGGGCTTTAACAAAAATATGTTCTTCCAATATCAAAATAACGCAGGATAAAACTATAGAACAAGGATTTTGTAATATAGAACCAAGAGTAAGATACACTCCAAGCGCAGTTTGGGGAAGAATGTATAAAGAAATAGATATAAATTATGCACTTTCAAGAGTATCAACGGAACTTGTTTGTGATTATCCTCCGGGTATTCCTGTTTTATTACCGGGTGAAGTAATAAAAAAAGAACATATTAACTATTTAATAAATAAGAAAAAAACAATAAAAGTTTTACTCTAATTTCACTAATTTTTATAACCTGATGGGATAGTCATTTTTAAATTCCCATCCGTCCTGTTCGAGTAGTTTTGTACAATTACATTTACTGCCGTAATTTTTACACTGAGACAAATGAATACTACGACTATTACTATATCCTGTTTTGCATGTTCCTCCTCCGCAAACTTTTACCCAGTGTTCATTTGTACTAAATTTATCATACTGCTGAATATAAAAAGCAAATACATCTCTTCCTTGATAATTCGGACCTTTTTCACCGTTTACATCATATATTAACCAGCATGCCAAATCGCTACAGAATAAGTCACTTATTAGTGACCCGTCATTTAATAAATATATTTAGGATTGTATCCTATGTTATCTGTTGCGGAAGTATATTTATATGTTGTATTTTCCTGCTTCGTTATAGGTAAGTTTCTTAAATATTTATTCCACCATACACTAACATCCACTACTCTTTCTGTATGAGAGTCAGGTATAAAACTGTAATTATCAGATTGAGCTAATCTTACGGCTTGGGATAGTGAAGAGTAAAACTTTTTTAATTTTACAGAAGTTTCTTGTTTTTTATGGTTTGCCATTATAATAGGAACGGTTATTGCAGCTATAATTCCGATAACTGCAAGAGTAATCAAAACCTCAGCTAAAGTAAACGCAAGTGTTTTTTCGCCACGGGGGGGGGTAGATTTGATGCTTATTTTCCATATTCTCTCTCCTTATTTCCTTCATGACTTCTTATTTTATCACTTGCTATAATTTTAATCAATATTTTTTTAAAAAACAAAGTCTTTTGCATCTCATTTTAATCAACTTCAATGCAAAAGACTTGTTTATTATATGATATTAATATATTACAGCCAGAAGAATCCGTTGCCGACACTTAATCCGCTGCTAGAAGAAGGGATTAAGTCAGAGTTATTCTGCATTGTACTCATAAATTTATCATATTCTTCATCCGTAACCATTGATCCTGCACATTTTACCCACATTAAAGAATCACCTAATGCCTTAAGTCCATCTTCACCATGTGCTTCTTTGTATTCATTCATAAAGTCTTCAATTTGTTCACGAGATGCGCTGCCTAATAATTTTATTAATGCTGCATTTGTTCTCATATGATTAAAATCATTTTCACCATATTCATTTTCAAACTTATCGAAAATTTCAAATAATTCTTCTCCTGATTTTTCTTTTAAAGCCTCAGGGTCTGATTCTTCCAATGCAGAATCAATAATTAAACGACCTGTATCAATTTCATTGATAATAAAACGTGCATCTTCACGATCTTTATAATAGTTGTATGTGTTTTCCTCGCCCCCCGGCCTTAAAGGTCTATATTCCGCAGCCTTACTATCATTACCATATTTGGTAAAAAGGGAAATATCGTCATCGGATTCTCTAAGACTATTTGTCTTATGCTCCACATTTCGGTTATTGTTCCCCACACCTAATGCTCTTAAAGCATTAGAATTTCCATCAACATTGTACATCTCTCAATCCTCCCGTTAGTTTTACATATTAAATAAAAAAAATTTTTAAATTTAAATTGCGCTCTTAATAAATATTTTGCATGCAAAATATTGTTCCATGCCCTTGAAAACATTATATTTTTTTATACTTAATAATTATTAACAAAAATAAAATTTAGAATTACAAACAACACTTACGGTTTAATTAAAACTTTAACCGCTCTGCCGTTCATTTGTTTAATCAATGCTTCTTCTGCGTGTTCAAGAGAAACGGTTTGGGTTATTAACTTTTCCACAGGGAGTTTTTCTTCATAAATCAATCTCAGAGCTTCTCTAAAATAAAGCGGTGTATGATGAAATACGCTTATAATTTTAATTTGGTCATAATGAAGTTTTGTAGTATCAAAAGGAACAACAGAGCCTGACGGACATCCGCCAAAAAAGTGGATTGTCCCGCCTTTTCTGACATATGAGAACATTTGCTCCCATACTTCGGGAAGTCCAACGCATTCTACCCCGACATCAAGACCTTTTTTGGATTCCGAAAAGCTTTTGAATATTTTTTCGGGATGCTTATATTTGTTTAAATCCACGACTTCATCAGCACAGCCAAATTCTTTTGCCAGTTTGAGTTTTAAAGGGTTATGACCTGCCGCAATTACTTTTGCCCCTTTCATCTTTGCCAATCTGACAAACATCAGACCTATCGGCCCCAAGCCGATAACACCTACCGACTGTCCCGGTTTTATATTCGTTTTTTCTATACCGTGCACTACGTTTGCCAAAGGTTCAGAAAATGCGGCACGTTCAAATTCCAAGTCATCCGGTATATGCAATAAATTCCTTTTTACTATTGATTTTGGAATATTAATATACTCAGAATATGCGCCGTTTAAGAACTCAAGATTTTCGCATAAATTATATTCACCCTTTTTACAGTAAAAACACTCACCGCAAGGAGCAGAATTAGCCGCAACGACTCTATCCCCGATATTAAAACCCTGAACATTTTTCCCTATTTTAAAAATAGTACCGCTAAATTCATGTCCGAAGCCTGACGGTGTTCTTTTTATTAAAACAGGATGACCTCTTCTGTAGGTTTTAACATCGGTACCGCAAGTAAGCGCAGCTTCAATCTTAACCTGAACTTCGCCTTCTTTCGGGTCTTTAATATCAACCTCTTCATACCTTACGTCTAACGGTGCATAAAACTGTAATGACTTCATTTTCATAATTTAATATATGCTTTCATTATTTTATTTGAAATTGTATCATTTAATGCTTCATTTAAATTTTCAAGATTATAAACAACAGATAATCCATTAACATCAACTTTACCCGATGAAATCAAATTCATAGAATCTTCTAAATCCATAGGCGACGGAGAATAACTGCCCATAACTGTTAATTCCCTATAGTATATATCATTATTTTTAAATCCGTTATTATCTTTTACGCTTGAGAATACGACAATATTTGCCCCATCTCTTGCCGCTTTAACGGCGAAGTCAAGTCCCGACGATGCACCTGCCGTTAAAAACACGTTATCAAAGCCGATGGGTGCATAATTTTTCATTTCCGTCAAAATACTTTCATTATCAGAAATAAAAGATTTATCAAACCCTAAATCTTCGGATAACATAACACGTTCTTTTATTAAGTCACAGCCGAAAACTTCATTACCGAAGGCTTTAGAGGCTTGTCCCATCAGAATGCCGACAGAACCCAAACCTATAATTAAATTTTTACTGTTTTGTTCCAAACCGGCTCTTTTTACCGCACGGATACAACAAGCAAGCGGTTCAAGAAAAGATGCTTCAATTTCCGTTAAGTGTTCACTTACATAAAATACGGTATTATTTAAATGTTCTTCCGAAACATATATAAATTCCGCAAATCCGCCGGGGAAAATATTGGTAGTTTTAAAATGTCTGCACATTGAATAATGTCCCGAAAAGCAGTATAAACAATTAAAGCAGGGAACATGATGCCCCATTGCAACAATATCACCCGTTTTAAATTTAGTATCCGTATTAACTTCAACAATTTCGCCTACAACCTCATGACCAAGGACACTGCCGTCTTTAGCCATTCCGGTTTTTAATTTAACAATGTCAGACCCGCACAAGCCGCAGCCGATTACTTTAACTATTGCACCTTTTTTGTCTTTTAATTGGGGTTTATCAATATTTTCAATATTAAATTTTCCACTTCTGAGTACGGCTGCTTTCATAAAAAATCCTTAATCAATTAAGGATATTATAAATAAAAAATAATAAAATTTAAAATAAGTTATTTTTCTCAAGTATTTTTCTGTCATATTCGGAAATATCAGAGTCTAAAAATTTACGGAATAAATCAGGTCTTTTGTTTTTGGTTGTAATAAATTGCTGCAGCCTTCTCCATTCCTTAATATTTTCGTGATTACCCGATAATAAAACATCGGGAACCGCCTCGCCTTCGTATTCTCTTGGCTTTGTATAGTGCGGATGTTCTAATAAACCGTCATAATGAGAGTCATATTCCTTTGAATCACTATCACCCAAAACACCGTCCAATAGCCTTATAACACTATCCATAATACAAAGAGCCGGAAATTCTCCGCCCGTCATAACAAAATCCCCTATTGAAACTTCCAATGCTCCTGATTTAGTAATTATTCTTTCGTCAAAACCTTCATAATGACCGCAAATTATTATTAATTGTGATTTTTTTGCAAATTCTTTTGCCATATTTTGATTAAAAACTTTACCCTTTGGGGTCATAATTATTGTTTGACAATTTTCAGACTGAGATATAGAGCGTACAGCATCCAAATACGGCTGGCATTGAAGCAGCATGCCTGCACCGCCTCCATACGGAGTGTCATCAACCTTTTTATGTTTGTCTTTCGTATAATCTCTCGGATTTACAGTATTAATTTGAATCAGATTTTCATCCAAGGCTCGTTTAATAATGCTAAAATTACAAGCATTAATAATATTTTCAGGGAATAATGTTACAACATCAAATTTCAACTAATCAATCCTTCAATATTTTTAATAACAACTCTTTTTTGTTTTAAATCAACTACAGGCACTAAATCCTTTACGAAGGGGACAAGATGTTCTTTCCCGTTATTATCCTTAACTGATAAGATATTATTTGCGAGGTTTTCACCCACCTGAGATATTTTACCTATAAGACATCCGTCATCATCATACACATCCATATCCAATAAATCGGAAACAAGATATTCATCGTTATCCAGATTATTTTCAACCTCATCCTTAGGCAATAAAATATCCAATCCTTTTAATGCTTCAACATCATTAACCGTATTAAGCTCTTTAAATTTAACAATAGCAAACTTCTTATGAAATCTTACCGAGGTGACATTATACTCGGCATAATCTCCGTTAATAAGTATAAAAACTTTTTTTAACATGGAGATTTGTTTTTCTCTTCCTTTAGAAAAACCCAGCTTAGCTTCACCTTTAATCCCATGGAAATTAAGTATTTTAGCTACTGAAATATAACTGTTCATAATTATTTAGTCTTATTAAAATCTTTAGGAGCATCTTCACGATTTTGATTCCAGCGGTCAAGCCCCATTTGTTTTCGAATTAAGCCAATACCCACATGAACACGCCATTCATCCATTCGTAATTGAGCCGCTATAATTTTATGACAACCTATAGGAGGTAACGGAAGCAGGGGTTCATACAAATTTTTAATGGCAAAAAGCTGATCCGCAGATACTGCCAGCTTCCTTTTAGGGAAAGGTAATTTAGGAAGCATAAGCTTTTGTCTGACAAGATTTATACCGAAGAAAACTTTTCTCGGTTCCAAGTCAATAGCTTGTCCTATAATTTCATGTATATCAGGATTAGGAAGCGGAAGTGCTTTTTTATAAAGAATTTCTATTTGTTCAATTTGTTCTTTACTAACTAAAAGCTGTTTTGGTTT
Source organism: Candidatus Gastranaerophilales bacterium (assembly GCA_947589115.1). Lineage (GTDB taxonomy): Bacteria > Cyanobacteriota > Vampirovibrionia > Gastranaerophilales > Gastranaerophilaceae > Avigastranaerophilus. The sequence goes on from CANPZP010000020.1 coordinate 13,866, forward strand.
TTGAGGTCTTGGTCTGTTCCCGTTGGGACGAGATTTTGAGAAACCGCCTCTTTGATTAAATCCGCCCTGTCTCGGACGTTGATTATTCCTGTTATTGTACGGTCTTTGAAAATTACCTTGCTGCGGTCTGTTTTCTCTGTTTTGATTATTATATTTTGCGTTATTTCTTACATATGAAGGTCTTTCTCCTCTTTCATGCGGATATTTTTTTTCTCCGGCATGCTCGTTTCCGAAGGAGTATGAATTTTTATTATCTTCCTGACTCTTTGATGCAGCGTTTTGGGCTTCCTGCGAAAGTTCTTCCGTATATTTTTTATCAGAATACAAACAATTCGGACATATTACCCTTTTTGGATTTTTGGTTTCAAATTCTGCCCCACACTTAATACACTTATTTACGTACATTTAATGCCCCTTTTACTAAAAGCAAAATTAATAAATTATTATTGCTCTCTTTTCTCATGTTGATTAGAAAAATTAACTACTTTATAAATAACATTTTCACGAATATAAATGTGAACTTATATTATCATTTTATACATAAAAATAAAACTTGACAAGAAATAATTTACTAAATTTACAAATAATTAATATGTCATAGTAAAAAATCAAAAAAACAACGGATTTCTTATACTTTTTTGTTTGAGAATTTTGAGCTTAACTGCCCGCATGCAGCATCAATATCCGCACCTCTTTCAAGCCGGATTGTCACTTTTTTACCTGAGGCTTCAAGTATATATTTAAATTTCTGCACAGAGATTTTATCGGCTTTTTTGAAATTACTTTTATCATTTTGATTATAAACAATTAAATTAACATTACATTTCAATTTTGAAATTGCATAAGCTAAGTCCTTGGCATTATTAACGGAATCATTTATGCCTTTCATCAGAACATATTCTATGGTAACACGTCTTGAAGTTTTTTCCGTGTAACTTTTAAGTGCCGATAATAAATCATCAAACGGGTACTTAAGTGCAACAGGCATAATAGATTTTCTGATTTCCTGATTGGGCGCATGCAAAGAAACTGCCAATGTAGACTGGAAATCCATTTCAGCCAGTTTGTTAATGGCGGGAATAATACCGCAGGTTGAAACCGTAATTCTTCTTGAACCTATTTGAAACTGTTCTCTGAATATTTTTATTGAACTTAAAAGATTATCTAAATTTAATAACGGTTCACCCTGTCCCATAAAAACAATATTAGTAACTTTAACGGACATATCTGACTGAATCAGAAAAATCTGTTGAATAATTTCATCACAAGTAAGATTTCTTTTAAACCCAAGCTTGGCAGTTGCACAAAATGCGCAATTCATAGGACACCCAACTTGAGTACTTATACATGCCGTAAGATTTGAACGATTATCGAATCTCATTAATACTGCTTCCGAATAACTTCCGTCCCCCATCTCAAACAAATATTTAATAGTGCTGTCTTTACTTACCTGTTTATCTTTTACAGATATGGTCGTTAATACGGCTTTTTCTTTAAGCATTTCTCTTGTTTGCAACGGAAGATTACTCATTAAATCAATATCACTAACCGAGTTTAAATATACCCAATTATACAACTGTTTGGCACGAAATTTTGATTGAGAATTATCAATCATAAAATCTTCCATTTGCTTTAAATTTTTTCCTAATATTACAAACTTTTCCATAACGAAATCTATTTTAACATAAGTATTTGTATTTAAAAATGTTCATGATAAGATGTATAAGAACGGAAAATAAATAAGTCAAGGAGAAATAAATTGAGAAATTACGAATTGTTATCAATAATTAAACCTAACATTGATTCGGAAGAATATGATAAGCTTGTTTCCAAAATAGAAGAAACAATAACATCATTAGACGGAAAAGTATCTTCCATAGATAAAATGGGACGCAAAAAATTATCATACGACATAAAAGACTACAGAGACGGATATTTTGCGGTACACAATTTTGAAATGGAACCGAATCAAGTTGAAAAATTTAACAGACAACTAAGATTAAATGAAAATATATTAAGAGTAATCCTTCTTGAAACATCAGGAGTAAAAGCTTAAAAGTCGGAGAAATAAATATGTCGTTGGCAAAAGCAGTATTATCAGGAATTGTATACAGAAATCCGGAAAAACGTTTTACAACAAATAATATTCCGGTAACGTCCTTTGCAATTAATATTGACGAGAAAGAACAAACTTTAATAAGGGTTGTAGCAAGAGGTAATATAGCCGAATCAGCCGAACAAAGCATAAAAAAAGGCGATAAAATAGTTGTTGAAGGCAGACTTCAAATAACCGCCGCTCAATTAGATGACGGAACTGAAAAGAAAATTACAGAAATAGATTTATCATCTTTTGAAGTTATAAACTCCAATAAATCAGAATCCGATTCAACGAATAAAGATGAAGTTGTTAAATTCTCTGAAGTTGAAATGGATGATGTTTTAGTAGGGGAAGAAGAAATACCGTTTTAAAGGAATAACAATAGAAAACAGAGGAAATATAAATGGCAAAAGAACAATTAGACAAGAAAAAACGTAAAAATTGCAGTTTCTGTGCGGATAAAATAGAAACTATCGATTACAAAGATGCGCAAAAGTTAAGAAAATATTTAACCGAATCAGGTAAAATTCTGCCAAGGAGAATAACAGGTACTTGTGCGGAACATCAAAGAAAACTTGCAAGCGCAGTTAAAAAAGCAAGAGAAGCTTCTTTACTTTGTTATGTATTTGAATCATAAGATTCATTTGCATAAAAATATAAAACAAAAGAGAACGTTTATGTTCTCTTTTTTTATTTTAACTAATCTCTGATAATATGAACGGATGAACCTGTCATAAAATTTGTATTAAGATTCTGAGGATAAACCCGTCTTACATTTCTGTAGGGATTATTATATGCGTTATATGGCCGAAAAGAATTATATCTCCTATGCGGATTAAAAGCGCTATGATTATAATACGGTCTGTTATGTCGGAAATTATGATTAATGGGAGGTCGATTCATATAATTACCGCTTCTGAATTTTTTATTTAATAATCCGTCAAATACCGAATTATTATGAAATGTATTATGATAAGGACAATAGGATTGATGAGGATTATTATATCCGAATAATCCGTTAGTATAATACGAATTGGAATAAGCACCTGACATCAAAGAAGGAGTATATCCCGTAAAAGAACCGGAATCAAATGCGGAAGTTATATTATCCATAAAATTTTTAAAAACTCCTTTTTTTTCACCCGGATAAAATTCATTTGAAAAAGTACTTGAAGGATTTTGGAATGTATTTGAATCCATCATGGATAATTTATTTAATCTTGAGTCCAAATCCCCCGACTGTTCAGTGCCGAAAAAATCCGTTTCCAGCCTGTTAAGTCTTGAAGATAAACTTTCGTTATCAAACGATTGTCCGTATTTTGAGTATTCTAAACGTGATATATTATTTTCCTGAAAACACTCCGCTGATAAACAAAAAACAAAAAACGTAAAAATTAAAACCGAAATTCTCTTTAACATCAATTTTCTCTCCTCTATTATATTTAGAAGGAAAACGACCTTCTTATAAATAGTCACTAAGACATATTCAAAGGACAATTATTCTAAATTCTTCAGAATAAAAATAGTATCATTAACAATATTTAAAAGAGATTCCATCTTTTCATCAAACTTTTCTTTAGAATAAATATTATCTGGAGAAGATGAAGGCTGATATTTTAGGGCAAGCCTGCCTTTCATTCTGTAGCTTGCGGCATCCCTCGCTTCTTTTGATACATATATTAATCTGTTATATGAAAGATAATTTTCTTCCGGTTTACCTTTATACTCTCTTGTAATGTAGTCAATATTATCAATTAAATTACTTACAATTGCGTTAAATTTTTGGATGTCATTATCGGTATTTAAACATCTTCTGAGTTTTTCAAGAATCATTATTACGGAATTAACATCATTTAAATATCCGGATGATTTGTCTTTTTTTATAATAATATCAACATAATCATCATTGTCCCTCGGAACGGGCTTAAGCATATTTTCATTTTGTTTATCAAGCTCTTCAACACTATACGGCGCAACCGATTTTTCACTGCTTTGTTTTTTCAAATATGAAAATTCAGCCTCAACATCGGGCAGTGTACCCATATAGCCGGCACCTGATGCCAATATTACAACTATTGTTAATCCTGCGGTAATAAATAATCTGTGCATACTTTTATTATACTGATATTTTATTCAAAGTGAATATTTTTACACTTTTAATCGTATTTAAATTTAATTTTATATATGATTAAATATTATATGAAGAGGCAATAAATGAAAAAAATTCTGAGTTTAATAATACTGACAATAATTATTACTACAGGGTGTTTTAAAAAAGGGCCCTCAAATGACTTTGATAAAATAGTAAAAAAAGATTCAATAACCGTAGGTGTAAAAACTGATGCAAAACCCTTCGGCTTCATTAATGAAGAAACCGGATTAAATGACGGTTTTGATATTGATATTGCTAAATATATTGCAAGAAGCATACTAGGTACGGATAAAAATATAAAATTTATAAGCGTAACTCCGCATTCAAGGATAGAAGCAATAACCTCAGGTAAAGCTGATATGGTAATAGCAACAATGTCCGTTACCAATCAAAGACAATATTTTATAGATTTTTCAGTACCGTACTATGTTGCCGGTCAAACTGCAGCAGTAAGAAAAGACAGCGGCATAAAAACGTTTGCGGATTTAAAAAATAAAATAAGCATCGTTGTTATGGGAACAACCGCAGAAGAAAATCTTAGAAGAGTTGTCCCGACAACAAAAATAATCGGATTTAAAACTTATAAAGAAGCTTTTGACGCTCTGAAAGAAGGAAAAGGGGATGCTTTTATAACCGATGAAACAATATTATCAGATTTTATTTATCACAACAAAGATTATAAAACTCTTAAACAAAAAATATCTATTGAACTTTACGGTGTCGGCATAAAAAAATCTAAAGATAAAAAATTAAAGGAAGCCATTGATATAGTTATAAGCAGGATGTCTAAAGACGGAACTTTAAATTACCTCAGAAAAAAATGGCATTTAGATTAAATTTATAAATATTTTTGTAAATAATTATAAAAACAATTGTTTTTATAAATAAAAAATATTTTAGATAATAGCAAAAATAAAAATCATAGGTTTTACTATTAAAAAATAGAATAAAAGCTATGTTAATCTCTTCTTGTGTAAATCGTTCTCTAAATAATATAAATATAAAGAAGGACAAAGGTTCCTTAAATATTGGCGTGAATAAAGTATCTGCTCTCCAAAGAGCTGATAATACCACCTTGCCCGTTTTTAACTATAGTTCCGGATTTATGTGGAACTCTTTCTCTTTATTACAGGCAAGGAGCCTATCTAATAAGCTGGGTTTTAAGGGTAAATCAAACTCCGATATTGAAACAAGCAACAGAATATCGGAATTAGAGAAAAATTACAAAAAAGAAACAAAAATTTTCAGATTAAATAACGGCGAAAAAGCTGAGTATGAGATATATAAGCAAAACAAAGAAAGAGGAAACATAGGTTATCCCGCACGAAAAAAAGGGACAGAAGAGCTATATTGGGTAAAAATGGGAGAAAAAGTCGTTAATTCTGAGCTTGCAGCAGCCAAGTTTTACCGGCTTATAGGGGAAAAAGTTCCGGAAATTACAAAAATTACCGATGAATCAGGGAATGTCGGCATATTAAAAAAATTTATACCTGATTACAATATAATTTTACATTATACGGCAGGGAAAGAGAAATTATACTCCGGAATAGCAATGGATTTATTACTGGGCAACGGCAGTTTTCTCTATAATCATAATTCGATAATTTGTAATGATGAAGCAATTAGATACAACTTAGAAAATGTTTTCGGTAAAACGTTTTTTAACGAAGAAGGGGTATATACAAACTTTGTAAAAGAAATAGGCGATATAACAAATTTTACCGGTATAAATTCGGCACTTGAAGATATAACTATTGATGATGTATTAAATTCATTTAAAAAAGTTGTGGAACTTAAAGATGAAGATATAACAGATGTTCTTGATGAATACAATCTTTCTCAATACAAAGAAACTATATTAAAACGAAAAGAATATTTAACGGACATTTACAGGTATATTAATTATCACTATGAAAAAAGTGATTATACTACTGCCAATTTATTAATTGGCGGAGAAAACTATGCTTTGAGCAATATGATTTATAACACTGGTAATGAAAAAGATTTAAACTCAATAGAAGAATATTTAGATTCGGATTTTAAAAGTTCGATATCTTATTTATTTTTAAAGGAAGAAATAAAGCAGCAAAGGCAATTAATACAAACCAAACCTGATGTTTTGGAACGAAGAATGACAACAAAAGAATTTTGGAATTTTATTGAAAATTCAAGAATTAAAATTAATGAGGACGGAGAATGGGAATATAATGTCCCGGAAGAAGAAATACCCGAATTAAAGAAGCAATACGGAGAAGCAAATACACACTACATAGTAAACGCATTAAAAACAAATTATAATTTTTTAAATACCGCAAAAAAATTAACTAATTTAATGAATATCGGCGGAGGCAGATATGTTGATTTTTGGAAAGACAATTTTACTACATTACTAATCAGTTACTATCTGTTGAATGATTCAAAAAATATTATCTTTAATAATATTCCGAAATTGGAAGATGAATATGCCGATATAATAATGTCGCCCATAGTTAAAAAACCGAATCCGCAAGAATACGATTTAATAGAAGAATTAAAAAGAAACAGTAAAGTTTATAATGAAGAACTAACTTCAAACAGATATTCTCCCAATTATATAATAAGTAAGAAGAATAAAGAAAAAATAAACAGAACTTCGGAGATTTTAAATAAATATAAAACCAAAGCACCTATAACCGTATACAGAGGAGATACATTAAATATTCTTAATATCTTTAAGACTGAAAGCGGCGAATTACTCGGGGATAAAATAAAGAAAGTTATGCGTTCGGAAAATCCCGAAGAAAACAGTAAAAAAATCATTGAAGAAGTATTAAACAGTGATTATGTAGGTCATCAGGAAAGGTATACCTCATGCGCTTTATTTAAAGATGCCTTAGTAGGAAGTGCATTTTCAAAAGGATATGTAATCTGGGAATTGGATGTGCCGGAACAAACTCCCTGTTCATTTCTTGAATCCTCTAATTTTTCAGGTTCTTACATTTCCGAATGTGAATTACTTATTGAAAGAGGTGCAAATATAAGGCTAATAGATATATATTATGATGAAAACAATTATAAATGGTTATTAAGAGCCAAAATAGAAAGTATTACCCCCGATGACATTATAAAGGAGAATACGAGAAAAAATGGATAAACATTGTTTTGACAATCTAAAATTCACCGTACATCCCGTGAAATTTTATCCCGAGGATGAAGAAAAAATGAAAAATATGACAATTGACGAACGTATTGAATATAAACGCAAACTAAAAGCAGAAAATAAATATATTGTTCTGAATTCAAACGATAAAGAAGAAAGCGAGTAAAAATAATGTTAATATCGCCGATAAAAATAAATAATCAAGTTTTTAAGCCGATGCCTGACTTCGGCTTTCAATCCCCGTCGGTACAAGAGTGTGCAAATACAGATAAGCTGCCTTCATTTTATCCGATTAATTATTATAATATGAGCTTCAAATCATCTCAGAACGGAACTAATACGGCGAACAAAGAAAGAAATACACACATATATAACAGTCCCGAATACCAAGAGGCAAAACAAAAAGCATTAAGATATGTACAAATAAGAGCGTATAATACAAAAGATAAAGAATATACTTTAGAAAACGGTGAAAAGACCGTATTTAAAGTATTTAACGGAACAAGACAGGGAACAAACGAAGCAAATTGGGTTTTAAATGAAAAAACAGGAGAATTATTTTATGCAAAATACGGGAAAAAGCAATCTCAAGTAGAAGCTGCCGCAGCTAAAATATATGCTCTTGCGGGAGAAAACACTCCCGATATGACATTATTCAAAGATGAATACGGCAGAACGGGTTTATTAAGCAAATATCTTCCGCTTACAAAAATGATAGAAGAGCCTGACTACAAAATATACAGTGGGTTAGGTATAGATATTCTGACGGAAAATTGGGATGCATTATATGTAGGCAATTTATTTAACTTAGATAATAAAGCATACAGATCTGATTTAGGCGGCTCTTTTGATTTTAGAGCTCAGTATAATAACGGAAATAAACCCTTTACAAAAATTCCCGATGAAATTACAACAATGTTTTCTCCGATAATGAACTATAGTGCCTCCGAAATGCTTTCTGAAATTAGCAAACAAGATATAGTAAAATCTTTTGAAACCGCTGTTAACTTAAAAGATGAAGATATAATTAAAATTCTTGAAGAAACCGGTATAAGCGAATATAAGGAAACTATTTTAACAAGAAAAGCATTTCTTAAGGATTTTCTTGAAATATATAAAAATTCTCCGGAACAAAAAAATAATATATATGATGATTTATATGCAGCAAAAGTGAAAACATTAGATTTATGGATAGATAAAGCACAAACTAAAGAAGATTTACTTCCGGTTATAGAATCTGTTAAAAGAATAGAAAACAGAGAAACAGAACGTATTCTGTCCGAGAAAGCAGCTGATAAATTAAGAATATTAAATAATCCCGAAACTCCCGCCCGCCCCGTAACGGAAGAAGAATTGAAAGAAATTCTATTAAATGCAGGCTGCAAAGAGAAACGGCTTTTGGGAGATAAGACATACTATAAATACAGATTATCACAAGATTTTATGGAAAATATAGGAGTAATAAATCATTCTTCGGCTCTAAAAATAAAAGAAAACATTCAAAAAGAAATCTATCCTGAGGAAATTAATGATATATGTACTTTAATGAACGCTAATAACGGTAAATACATAAACTTTTGGAAAAATAATATTCCTTTATTACTTTTAATGTACCAAAACTTAAAAGGGTGTGCATACATATTAGATAAAAATACAAAATTTCCCGATTCTGCGTGGGATTATATTATAAGTCCCGTTTTAAACCGAAATTTTCCGAATATATTGCAAGACATTAATATGCTGAAAACTTCCAATCAAGTTATTAATCCTGACAAATTAGCTGATTTTATTGACAATTTTGAAGCGGATGAACCGATTACAGTTTTCAGATATGAAGAACCTGAAATTATGGATAAAATAATTCCTTCAGAATACAAAGAAGCATTATCGGAACTTTTAGAAGCAGGTGACAATACAGCGGTTAACAAACTATTAAAAATAATAACGAATAAAGGAATAAAGCTGCATAACAAAAAATTTATTTCAGCCTCGTTATTGAAAAAGGCATTGGATGAAAGTGTATTTTCCAACAGCAAAGTTAAATTTGAGTTAACTTTAAATAAAGGAGTAAAAGGTATTTTTATCGATGCACTAAACTTAAACGGTCAAAATGCGGATGAATGTGAGTTCCTTATACAAAGAGAGTCCGATATCAAAATTAATGATATTTCCTATAATGATGAAACACAAGTTTGGAATATAAAGGCATCGGTAGAAAATACGAAAAAACAATAGAGCATAAAGAAAACAATGATAATTAATCCTAAATATACAAGTAATTATATATATAATATATCATCCGGGTCAAAAACGAGAGATTCGGAGGATACACTTTCTCATTCAAAAACTAAAACACAAAGTTATTCGAATATATATTATTTGCCTTTTAAAGGAATAACAAATGATAATAAAATGACGGAAGATGAATACATTAAATTTTTAAAAAAGAATAACCAATACTTAGAAATCTTTTCTTCAAAACACTATTTAAATTCTTTTGCATTAATGAATATACTTAACGGAAAGTATTCTAAATATTGGAAAGAAAATCCCGATATTTTTTTCCAAACGTACAAAAGATTATATAATTGCGGATTAATGCTGTCGGAAATTTCAAACGGAGCATCAGAGGCAATTATGGCATCCGCTCTTTCCAATCCGACTAAAGACATAACACAAATAATAGAGTCATATAAATCAAACAGTACTCCGTATAATAACCTGTTAACAAATGATTTTTGTTTTGAAACTATTTCAGGGGATGACAAAGAAACAAAGAGATTAGAAATAGAAAAATTAACGCAATTTATAAATAAATTTGCGAATAAAACAGCACTAACAGTATACAGAGGAAGCAGTTATGACATATTTAAAAATGTAATATTAAGCAGCGGAAAAAATCTTAAAAGAGAGATGAATGACCTTAAAAGAACAAAAGATAAAACAAAAATAAAAGAGCTTGAAGAAGAAATTTTAAACAGAGATATAACAGTTCATAATAAAAGATTTACCTCCACCTTCTTAACTGAAAATACATACGAAAATTCGGCATTTTCGCAAGAGGATGCAAAATGGGAAATCCTTATCCCTAAATCAACTAACGGATTATTTTTAGAACTTTTATGCAGACAGACTATTTATAGCGACGAATGCGAATACCTCCTGCAAAGAGGTGTAGATTTAAAAATTAACGAAATTAATTTTGATTTTGACGAAGATAAGTGGAATATCAAAGCAGAAGTCAAGGACATTAATTACAATGACGATTTAGAAGAAAACAATGATGATAATTAGCTCACTAACAACAAATAACAATATATATCCCATAACAAATCCGGCAAAAAATAAAACGGCGGGTAAAGCCTCAACTTATCATTTCTCAAATAAAACAATATTCCCGAAATACTCAAGCATATACAATGTACCCTTCGGTAATAAATCGAATCAAATGACGGAACAGGAATTTATTAATTTTTTAATTAATCTCGGTTATACACCATGTAAAAGCAGAGCACGTTTAGGTGAACTGGAAATAGAGATTCCAAACATTAAAGAATTAACAAAAAACCGTAAAAATTTATCCTTATACAGACAGCATAAATTAAGTCATCTGAATAAAGATAGATTGAAAGATATGCTTGCACTTATGAATATACAAAACGGAAAACACAGAAAATATTGGGAGGAACATCCTGATTATTTTATGGAAATTTGTGCCAATCTTGATGAATCATACATCAGATTAGGGCGCAATATTCCATATTTTAGTGAAGGTGCAACGGAAGCAGTTATGGACGGAATATATAGTAAACCTAATCAAGAAATATCAAGCCTTATAAACTACTATCAAAACTGTTCTGCAGAGTACAATGAGTATCTTTCAGAAACAAAAAGTAATAACGAAATAATGAATAATGATGAATTAAATATTAAAAGTGAAATTGATAAACTAACTGATTTTATAGACTTATGTGAAGTAAAGAAGCCATTTACCGTTTATAGAGGGGATAACTACAAGATTTTACGGGATACTATACTTCCAAGCGGAAAAAATCTAAAAAAAGAAATGGATAGAATTTCTCAAAAGAAAGTAAGGAATAGTGAAATAAAAGAGTTGGAAGAAGAAGTATTAGACAGCTGTATTAAAACACACAATAAAAGATTTACGTCAACCTGTATTTCTAAATATGTATTTGATGAATCTGAATTTCATGACGAAAAAGCAGTATGGAATATAAATTTACCAAAAGGTACCAAAGGATTATTTATTGGTCTTATAGGTGATGTTGAAAATTACGGAGTTGAATGTGAATTTTTAATCCAAAGAGGCTCGGATTTAAAAATTAATTCAATAGTTTTTGATAAAAAAAATAATCAATGGATAATAGATGCAGCCATAGAAAAAATTGACTACAAAAATGATTAAAGGGATTGAAATTGAAAATAATAACTGATAAATACATACAATTAAATAATAATCTCTTATGTAAAAGCAAAAATTATAAGTCTTTTACAAGCAGCTGTTCATGTTCAAATCAAATCAGTTTTAAACAAAATCAACCATTTTTTGGAAAACAGGCAAACGGGAACGAAAATATTCCAAATAAAATTTTTACTAAAAAATTGACATCAAATGACGGTCAAATTCATGAGTTTGATTATTATATAAATACTAAACCTCCCGGATACAACCAATATATCGCAAGGGAAAAAGATTCTCATCAAACATTTTATGTAAATAAATTTAGGAATGCAAAATTTAAATCTGTCTGTACGGAATTATATCAAGCCTTTGGAATTAATACAATTGAAAATAAACTATATACAGATACAGAAACAGGAGATTACATAAACTTAAACAATTATAGTAAATCTATATTGAGGTTCTATACTTCCTCAGGATGTAAACCGCTTGACAGTTTAGGTTTGGATATACTGCTCGGGAACAGAAAAAACATATACAAATATCCTCTTTTCGACGATAAAAAATATATCGTTTGCGATTACTTTACCGAAAGAAAGTCCGTTATTGATTTTCCGATTCCGGAGGAAATAAATCTGCTCGCAGATAATATAAGTAAGTACATAAAACGTTTTTCGGTTTTAAACAAAAAAAACAGTATAAATGATTTAATAAATACCTTAAAAAAAACCGCAGATGCCGATGACAATATAATTATAAATATACTTAAAAACAATGACTGTGAAGAATATATTGAACCAATTTTAAAAAGAAAACAGTTTATGAAAGATTTTGTTAATACCTATGAAACAAAATTTTTATATCCGTATTTATCTAACATAAAACAAACACCTGAAGAAATAATTTATAACGTATACTTTTCAACATTGGATTTATACGTACAAAAAGCACAAACATATGAAGATTTAAGATATATACAGAATGCTGTTTTGAATACTGATATAGAGAATACAAAAATCAGCAGACACAGAATAGAATTATTGGAATCAATAAATAAAAAAGCACAAACAATTAATAATTTTTACCCCGCAGGAAAAGAAAAAGAAACACAAGAAATAAGAGATTTTCTTTCAGATGCAGAAAAAAAATCGTATATAACCATAGATGAAAAAACGGGAAGTATAGAATACAATTTATCCGATTACGAAATAAATATGTACGAAAAAACGTATTCAAAAAATATCAGCAGTTCAATTCTGGATGTATTATCAAAACCCCTATATTTTACGGATGAAGAAAATTTAATTAAATTATATAACGCAAATAACGGAAAATATAAAAATTTTTGGCAAAATAATTTTTGTGAGTTTTTTATAGCATATAACAAATTAAAATCATCAAAAGTAATATTCCAAGCCGAATCTGAATTAAATGAGGGAAAATGGGATATTATTCTTACCCCGATTATAAGAAAAATTACTCCGCAAGAATGTGAAATTCTTAACGACTACAAAGGAAGTGAAAGTGATTACAATTATGACTTAACCCTTTTGGAAAACAACGACAACTATTCTGTTTCTCCGGTAAAAAAGAAAAAAATTGATATATTAACAAGATGCTTAGAAAAATATGAATTAAATCAAGATGTTACCGTGTACAGAGGAGATGAAATCGATGTATTAAGTAAATTAAGAATAGACGATAAAAATATACAAGATATACTTAACGATATAAATTTCGCACCCGAAAGCTCAAAAGTAAATAAACTTATTGAAGCAATAACAGATTCAGAAATAGAATTTAAAAATGAAAGATTTATGTCCTCCTCTCTGTTTAAAGATTGTTATAAATATACAATGTTCGAAAAATGCCCCGTTAAATGGGAAATTAAAGTAAAGAAAGGTACAAAAGCACTATTTGCAGAAACAAATAATATAGAAAATCAATATACGGAAGAATGTGAACTCCTTATACAAAGAGGAAATAACTGTAAAATAAATGAAATAAATTTTGATTATGAAAAAGGGGAATGGCTCATTAAAGCAGTAATCGAAAGAACGGATTCTCCGCCCGCCAGATTAAAAATACAAGTAAGCTAAGGTAAAACCTCAATGAAGATATCGTTCAATCCAATACAATATTATCCTAAAACAGTAACAAATAAAAAAGCTGCTGATTTTAAATCAGCAACTCAAAACTGCTCGCTTCCTAATTTCAAGAATGAAAAAAATAATATTCCTTACCAAGCATACTATATGCCGATATTTAAAGGTAATATAGAACAAAAAGGAACTAAGGAAGTAACAAAGGATGAGTTAAGAGCCTTATTAAAAGAAAACGGCTTCGTTAAATTAAAAGAACAAGGTCCTCTAAAAAGCAGATGGAAATATATGGGGACGGAAAAATTTTTAAATGACAGCATAAAAAAATACGGAAAAGGCATAAATAAACAGATGCATCAAGTATACGAACTTTCACTTGAAGAATATAAAGAAGCTCCTTTATTATCATTAATGAATGCAAATTCCGGCAAACATGCGGACTTTTGGAAAGAAAACTTTCCTTTATTATTATATACATACAACAGACTATATTATACAAAAAGTAATTTAACAACCGGTCAAAAAGTATCTCCGGAAATATGGGAAACCGTACTTCATCCGATTTTAGATTTAAACAATATGCCCTCTGAAGAAATAGTTAAAATAATAGAAGAACATAAATCAGGCTGCGATTTAAATGATATGGTCGAAAGAAGAAGTAAACAAGATACAGAAGAAACTGTTCCTGAAAAATTAAATAAATATATAAATACATTAACTGAATATATTGATACACAAGATACTCCTGAGGACATAGTTGTATACAGAGCCGAAAATCCATTCGTTTTAACGGGAATAAAATTGCAAGACGGCAGTGACTTAGGTCAACTCTTAACATTCAGCACGTTAGATTTCGACTTAAAACATATAATGGATATTGACAAAAAATTAAAAGATTTTAAATACACCTTTCATAATCCAAGATTTACTTTAACCAGTTTGTATAAAAATGTTATTACCTCGGGTGTTTTTGCTTCAAGAGATTTAAGATGGATTATAAAAGTTCCGAAAGGAACAAAAGGAGTATTTGCCGAAACAATTAACTGCAGTCAACACTATAACTCAGAATCCGAATTTATAATCCAAAGAGGAGCCGATATAAAAATACAAAAAATATGCTACAACTATAAAACTAATAAATGGAATATAATCGGAGAAATAGAAGGTATAAACTACGAAAAAGATGATGTTAACGCCGTCAGTTAAAATTAATTCCGCAATCAGCAATAACATCCTTAAATTTAGAGCATAATAACCTTGCAAATACCTGAGGATTAATTTGAGCTGCAATAAGCGACATAGCCTCGGGAGGTAAATCTTCAACCATTGGAAGCATATCTTCAGTATTTAATACCAATAATGACTTTAATATTTCTTCTTTTTCCATTGTTTTGAACGGATGTGTCATTGCCTCAGGTGAAAATTCCTCAAAAAGTTCAGGCTTATTTTTTAATAATCCTAAAATTAATTGCTGTTTTCCTTTAGGCTCAAACTGATGCATTGCTCTCATAAAATTATCATCGGATAAATTACTTAAACTTGAAATAATATCGTCTTTTTCATCATAGCAAGACTGACCTGAAAAACTTTCCATCATCTTTTGGAGTTCCGATTCATCAACATCTTTTAAAGCTTCCAAAAACATTTTTGTAGTAATTTTATCAGAATCAATAAATTCATCAAGGAATTTTTCAGGGATTACGGCAAGAAATTTTTCCGCATCCATTTTTTCAAGAACAACAGTTGCAAGACTTTCCGGCTCTAAGAACATCATAAGTCCGACCAGCGCCTCTTGCGTAAAAATACTCAACCCTAATACAAGTTCCTTAGGCTCCAGAAATTGCATAACATCCATTAGGTCATTTTTATTCATGTTCCTAAGTATTAAATATCTGTTTTGAGGATTAACCAGCTGTAAAATTTTAGCCAATTCATCGGGATTGGCAGTAATATGCATCAGGAATTGAGCGGCACGTGAATTACCTTTTACTGCCTCAGCCTTCATTATTTCGACTAAGGACATGTTTCGGTACTGCTCTAATTGCGTTGTACCTATATGATAATAACTGTTTAAATATCCTAAATCTAAATCTAATCCTATCATATCAGCCTGAATGTTTATTTATACATATTTATTATATAAAGCTTATATTATAATAAAGTCTTTTTTTATATAAATATTGAAGAATTTCTAAAAATTGTTATAAAAGTTTACAATATTTCTGTTTATTAAAAAAATTTAAACAATTTTAATTATATTTTTTATTCAAAAAAAGAAGATTGATAATAAAAAAATATGCACCAAAATATTTATTTT
>CANPZP010000021.1 GCA_947589115.1 Candidatus Gastranaerophilales bacterium
GTTTCAACCGTTAAAAAGTGGTCTGCTTGTAATTTTGAACCTACTGTCAGTCCTAAAAATATTGTTACTATATTTATTAAAGCATTCTGCATTGTATCTGATAATCTGTCTGTAACACCGCATTCTTTACATAAATTACCGAATGTAAGAGCTCCGACTAACGGGCATGCGGACGGTAAGAATATTAAACATAAAACTAATACAACAATTGGGAAAACTATTTTTTCACGTTTTGAAACTTCTCTTAACTGAGTCATTTTGATTTGACGTTCTTCTTTTGTTGTTAAAAGTTTCATAATCGGAGGTTGAATAACAGGAACCAGAGCCATATATGAATATGCTGCTACCGCAATAGAACCTAATAATTCTTGCTTTAATTTAGTTGTAACGTAAATTGATGTAGGGCCGTCAGCACCTCCTATGATACCTATTGAGCCTGCGGCTTGGAGGTCGAAACCTAAAACTAATGCTAAGAGTAAGGCACCAAATATACCAAATTGAGCGGCGCCGCCTAATAATAATGTTTTAGGATTTGCTATTAAAGGCCCAAAGTCTGTCATTGCACCTACTCCCATAAATATTATTAAAGGGAATAATCCTTTATCAATACCCATGGAAAATATTATTCCTAAAAATCCGTTAGGTCCTGCGATTTCTTCACCTAAAGGCATCGGGATATTTGATAATATACCTCCGAATGCAATAGGAACAAGTAATAACGGCTCAAATTGTTTCTTTATTCCGAGCCACAACAAGAAACAGCATATAACTATCATAATCGGCTGTCCGAAATGAGTTAAAAATTGTTCTGTGTTTGTTCCTTCAACACTTGATAGTGCTGTTTTTATAAAATTATAAATACCTGTTGAGTACCATAATTGAGTTAATCCGTCAACTAATTGCATAATTTTCCTCCTAGCCTACCGTTGCCATTACCTGACCGGATTGAACTTTATCTCCTTGTCTTACGGATAAAGAATTTACTGTACCAGATACCGGAGATTTTATAGGAGTTTCCATTTTCATAGCTTCAATTACAAGAATTTCTTCATTTTCTTCAACACTGTCGCCGACATTTTTGAGAACTCTTAAAACAGCACCCGGCATTGGAGCTTTAACTTCAGTACCTTCTGAAGAGCCTGAGTTTGATGAGGCTGCTTCTTCTATACCGTCTTTAATATCTACCGTATATTCTTTTCCGTTTACTATTGCTATACCGTTTTGAAGTTTAACTGCGAATTTCTTACCGTTAACTTTTACAGTGCAGCCTTCGGAATTTGAACATACAACGGCAGCTTCTTCAGCTTTTTCGGGAACATTTTTTCTTACTCCGATTGTTCCGTGTCCTTGAAGGAACGCTATACCTTTTTCTTTACATGCTGCAGCTATAAAGATATTTTCTTCTGTTTCCAATAATCCGGCTTCTTGCAGCATTTTTCTGGCTGCTTCAATACCTTTATTCGTATCTTTGTCATTTAAATCAAGGACTGTTTCTGTTGTAGGCTGTAAACCTAACTGTTCCGATGCTTCTTGGATTACTTCTTTATCAGGTTCACATGGTGTCTTGCCGAAATAGCCCAGAACCATTTTCCCGTATCCTTCCGTTATCTTCTTCCAAGCTCCGAACATAACATTTGCGTACGCTTGTTGGAAGTAGAACTGAGAAACAGGAGTTACCGATGTTGCGAAACCGCCTTTTTCTACAACGTCTTTCATAGCGGCAACAACTTCAGGGAATCTGTCCATTGTTCCGTTATCTCTCATCATTTGTGTATTTGCTGTTAATGCACCACCGGGAAGAGGTGATGATATAATCATCGGATTTACTGCTAATGCTTCAGGAGGCAAGAAGTAATCCTTCATGCATTCTTTAAATATTTCTTCGGTTTCCAATATTTTTTCTATGTTTATACCCAAATCATATTCGGTTCCTTTTAAAGCGTGCCACATGGAAACGATATCGGGTTGTGCTGTACCGCCTGAAACGGGCTTCATTGATAAATCTATACCGTCAGCTCCGCCGTCTAACGCAGCTCTGTATGCTAATAAGCCTGTTCCTGCAGTTTCATGAGAATGAAATCTTATATGAGCTTCGGCACCTAATATTTCTCTTGTTCTTTTTATTGTTTCATATACTTTTTGAGGAGCCGAAGTTCCGGATGCATCTTTAAATGCTAAAGATGTAAACGGAATACCCGCATCCAATATTGAACGTAAAACTCTTTCATAGAACGCAGCATCATGAGCTCCCGTGCAGCCTATCGGTAATTCCATCATTGTTATTGTTACTTCGTGGTTTAAACCGTTATCTACTATACATTGTCCCGAATAGATTAAATTATTTACGTCATTTAATGCATCAAAGTTTCTTATTGTTGTCATTCCGTGTTTTTTGAATAATTTTGCATGAAGGTTTATTATATCTCTCGGTTGAGAATCCAAACCTACTACATTAACACCCCTTGCAAGTGTTTGTAAATTTATATTCGGCCCGACTGTTTTTCTTATTTTATCCATCATTTCAAAAGCATTTTCGTTGCAATAGAAAATAGGAGATTGAAATCTTGCTCCGCCGCCTACTTCGAAATGCTTTAATCCTGCAGCTACTGCTGCTTCTAATGCCGGTAAAAAATCATCCGTAAATACTCTTGCTCCGTATACGGATTGAAAACCGTCACGAAAAGAAGTATCCATTACTTTAATTTGTTTCATTGCCATTTTTCTTTTCCCTCTTTATATTATTACTTTATTACTTTCTGTATTTTGCAGCAGCAATTGCTATTGCTATTTCCGCATCGTTTGATTCATTCTTAACCGGAACAGTTGTTTTTACTGCTTCAGGAAACATTTTGTTTAATTGAATAATTACTTTTCCCATTATGCTCACTGATATCCATAAGATTATCAAAAATGAAAACACTGTTCCCATCCCTGTTGCCATAAGTGTTAAACCTTGATTTAACATAGTACATCTCCTGTTATTATCTTATATTCATTATTTTTATCATCTTTTACGGTTAATAATCCTTCTTCGTCTATTGCTTGTGCAATATATTGTTTTTTTGTATTATTTTCACTTATTAATATGGTTTTGCCTAAAAATGTACATCTTTTTATATAATCATCTTTAATATATTTAAAGCCTTGAGTTTCGAAATTATTATAATTTTCAAAAAAAGAATCCAATAACATTGTTAATATTGTTTCGGCATTATATGTTTTACCTGTAAGTGCAAATAATGATACAGCTTTTTGGTCTATTTTACTAAGGGTTTCAGCTTTCATATTTACATTTAATCCGAGTCCCAAAACGATTCCTTCTATTTGATTATTTTTCATATATGATTCTGCTAAAATACCGGAAATTTTTCCTCCGTCAACCAAAATA
The DNA here is from genome assembly GCA_947589115.1 of Candidatus Gastranaerophilales bacterium. Taxonomy (GTDB): domain Bacteria; phylum Cyanobacteriota; class Vampirovibrionia; order Gastranaerophilales; family Gastranaerophilaceae; genus Avigastranaerophilus. The sequence goes on from CANPZP010000021.1 coordinate 3,389, forward strand.
TCGTTAGGCCATTTAATTGAAGGTTCTAAGTTAAATTCTTTTTCAAGCAATTTACATAAAACCACGGACAAATACTGTGTTAAATTAGCATAAGGGTAATTTTTTATATCTTTTGGCTTTAATATAAGCGACATATATATATTATCTGAATTATCGCATACCCATTTACGATTATAACGCCCTCTTCCCGAGGTTTGATTGGTTGTAAATATAACGGTTGCGTCATCTAAATATGAAATGTTTTCAAGTGCATAATCATTTGTTGACTGCACTTCTTCCATTGTTACTATTGAATATTTCGACATGTTTAAGTTAACCATAATCAACTTTATAGTATCACAAACATAATCAAATATGTATTAAAAACTATATAAACTTTTCAGTTGCAAGCTTCATTAAGAGTTTATTATTTACAAGCTGATTTTTTGGAATATACTCTGCGTTGTATTTTTCGGCTGTATTTTTTATCGTACTCATAGCGGAAATTATAATAATAGGTACTGTTTGATATTTTTTATTCTTTTTTATTTCTTCAATCAGCCATTCACCTGCACATAGAGGCTCATAATCCGATTCCATTTGTAAATCTGTTATTATTAAACTAAACGGATTATTTTCACTCGAATTTATTATTTCCATTGCTTCGGATGCAGACTGTGCGAGGTTTATTTCTACAGTTTCTCCATATAATTGGTTTATAAGTTCGGCATTATACATTAGCCATGATTTTGAATCATCTGTTATTAATATTCTCTTTTTCATATGTAAATTATACACAAGTATTATTTTTTTTACAAAAAATTATTATATAGCGGAATATTTTCCCTGTCTGAATTTTCTATAATAAAAATATCTTATGGAATTTATTATGGAATAGTTATGAATATCTTTAAATATTTTACCGAAATTAAGAATAAAATTAATAAAATAAATTCTTATGTTTCAAATCCTATAAATTATAACGGATTTAACAAGCCATATACCTCTACTTTACCAAAAACTTATGTTTGGTTAGAAGATGACATTAATTTATTTAATAAATTTCACAATTAATTTAAATAAGACTTAATTTTATTAACATCTTCACCATTATTTAAATATGTGTGAATAGTTTGTGTTAAATTCGGATTTACTGTTCCGTTTTTGTCTTTGCAGGCTGATAAAATTTCTTCTATATCCGCAAAATCCGCATTTTGGAGGCATAAATCCCAAAGTACCTGAGATAATCCGTCATCAAAGTATCCGTTATTATCTTTGCACAGTTGTAATCCTGCCATTATTTCTTCCGGAGAATGATTATTATGACTCATTATTGAGCATATTCCCGCTGAATTATCATTCACAACCCTTTCCTCTGGATTTTTTGCAAGATACATTATTTGCTTTATTAATTCAGTAAATTCTTTTTCACTTATTAAATTATCTTTTTTGCAATATATGTTGTCCGTTAACACATTCACGGTGTCAAGAGCGTTTGTATCTATAATGTATTCATCAGGATATACAACTTTCAAAACCTCGGGTACATAATATTTTTGGCGGAATGTATTTGCCATATTATATGTAAATTCTTTTACTTGTTCATTATTTCTCACATATGGAAGTATTTTAACTATACTTTCACCGTCTAAAAGATAATTTGATAATGCGCATACAGTTTGTGCATCCTCTTGCGAATAGTTTCCGTTTTCGTCTTTTTCTATATTTTGAAGTAATAATGTTAAATCTTCATCTCTTACATTACCTTTTTGTTTAAGATTGGATATCAAATCCAGATTCATTCTGTTTATTTGTAAATCTTTATCCATGCAAAAATCAAGGATTTCAGGTAATTTTGAGTTCGTTATTCCGTAATTGCGGAGCTGTGTTATTAATCTTATATAATTATTACTTGTTTCTATATCATTAGTATTATATTTTTCTAAAAATTGAGTAATAAAAATATTTTCTTCTTCATCTAAAATGTTATTATATAACTCACTTAAACTTTGAAGGCTGGGCTTTTTATCATTTTTTGAATAAATTTTTTGTACTTTTTGATTTTTTATAACAATAATGTTATCTTCCTGTTCAACGATAGTTGTATTATGTTTATTTATAGGATTTTCGGTTTCCTTTTTTTCGTTGCCCCGTGTGTGTCTTAATACATTTTTTAAAGACACGGCTAAATCTATTTTATTCTCAAATAACGAAGCTTGATTTTCACCTTGATTACGGGCAGCTGCTAATGATATTATTTTTGCTGCCGTATCGTCCGAAAAATCAGCTTTTTTTAACTTTTTTACGGCATTTTCTATTTGATTATCATTAATAAAAACTTCTTTTGATAAGGCATTGGTATTTTTTATTTCTTTACTGTTCAGCCTTAAACCGTAATAAAAATCATGGGAGGGAAGTTCCTTAACTTGGATTTTTTCCGCTTCCTCTTTTTTTGTTTCCTCTATGGAATTTTTCAGTATTTCCGCTTCTTCTTTTAATCCTTCTTTCTGCGCAATTTCTAACAGTTTATTTAATCCTTCAAGTTTATATGAAAAAAATGAAGGAGAATTTGCCATATCTGATTTTTCCAGTTTTTTTAAAACTTTTTCAAACTCAGATTTATAAGTTGAATATTCACCGTGTTTAATCTCTTTACCTTGTGTTTGTTGAGATATACCTGTTTTCCTTACTGAATCCATATTTTTCCTAACATTTATAATTTACATTCCTTTATTGTTTTCGGCATTTTTTTCGATAAACTTTAGTATTTTATAAAACTTTTCTTTACACTTTTTTACAAGATTAAATGTAAATAAAATTTAACAATTCAATAAATTTAGTAAATATTATTTATTTAGCTTTTTTTATTGAATCGGATTTACATGGTAAAGGAAAAAAGTCATGGTTGATTCTCAAAAAAAAGTTACAATTGAGTGGTTTAATTCCAACAATCAAACATGTTGTGTTTCAAATCCGTTCAAAAATTCTTTAAAGGACTTATCTTATATGGTGTCAAAAATTTTGGAAGAAGAATTGCCCATGCTTAAGAATAATTCATTACTCTATGATTTAGTTCTATATCTGCTTACGGAGAAAATGAACACTGTACAAAAAGTGCAAAATGTTTTATCATGTATCAAAGAAAATAACGGTAAAAAAATTAATGACGTATCTTTTAAAAACGGAGAAGTGTATATTAAATGTTCAATCTAAAAAATTATAAATTAGTAAAAAAACTTAAGAATATAAATATAAAATCGGAATGGTTAAAATATGCATCCAATCCTTCGGGGAGCGCATCAAAAGAAGAACTTTTAAATGCCATTATGGCGGATAATAAGTTCATTGAACAAGATTTAGAGCTTCGTAATATGGTTGAAGATATGCTTGTTGAAGAGTTTACTGAAGAAATAAAAAAGAATAAATCTTATGATTTCCTTGTTGATTCGGTTGTTAACAGATTAAAACAAAAACAGATGGGTGATATAGATTCATCTGAAGATGTTATATAAATAGCTTATTTGTCCTCTCCTAATCGGTAATGTTATTATATCTTTTTCCGAACAAACTGTTATTGGATATAGTTCCGGTAATAAATTTGTTTAGGAGAAAATATGAAATATTTAATAAAAAAACCCGATACTTTTTTAAATTCATTGAATGAAGATATAAATGCTTTAGTTCAAAAAAGTTTTGATAATATATTCCCCGAATATATATTTCATCAGGAATTAAAAGGAATGGCGATGCCGGTGGATGTTAAAGAGTACGACGGCAGTTATTGTGTTAAAGTTGAATTGCCCGGAATAGATAAAGAAAATATTAATATTGATGTAAATAAGTCTTATGTAAAAATTGAAGCAAATAAAGACAGTGAAAAAGTTGATGATGACAAAAAACATAAGTATCATAAATCTGAATTCAGATACGGTAATTATTCAAGAACTCTTTATTTCCCTTATGAAATAGATGTTGAGAAATCAGAAGCAAAATTAAATAAGGGGGTATTAGAGTTAGAACTTCCAAAACTTCATGCTGAGAATCAGGAAACTAAAAAGCTTGAAATAAAAGATTAAATTATGACAGTGATAATCGGAGTAAAACTCTCGGATAAAGTTTGTAATGCGGTTAAATTTCAGGAAATATTAACTGAATTTAACTGCATTATAAAACTGAGAATCGGTATAAATAATTCTTCATTATTTTGTGCATCTGACGGGATAGTTTTATTACAGGTGGAGAACACTGATAACTCATTAAAACTTGAGCAAGCGTTGTTGAATATAAGCGGGATAGAAATTCAAAGAATGATATTTTAAAGGCGGGGAAAATGACGGAAAAAGTTGTAATAATCGGCGGAGGGGCTGCAGGCCCTAAAACTGCCGCAAAACTAAGACGTGAACGTTCGGATTTGAAAATAGATTTATACACTCAGGAAGATATTATTTCATATTCTGCCTGCGGGCTTCCTTATTTTATTGAAAATATTATTCAAGATGCCGATACACTTATACTCAGAACTCCGGAAGATTTTAAAAAACAAAATATTGACGTTCATATAAAACAGAAATGTCTTAAGGTGGATACCGAAAATCAGACCGTTACCGTTCAAGATTTAATATCAAATAATATTTATGAAGTTCATTATAATATATTGGTAATTGCAACAGGCGCAATACCGGTTATGCCTGATATTCCGAATATTGATTTAAAAAATATTTATACCTTAAGAACAATTCAAGACGGAATAAATATAAAACAAAAAATGTTAAGTTCAAAAAAAGCTGTTTTACTTGGCGGAGGCTATATCTCAATTGAAGTAATGGAGGCTCTTGTTCAAAATAATATTCAAGTAACTTTGATTGAAAAAAATCATCAAATCTTAAAAATGTTTGATGAAGATTTTTCTCAAAGGATAATGGATTATATAATAGGAAGAAATCCGGGGCAGGTCAGCATTTTGACAAACGAAGAGGTTGTAGCGTTTTCCGGAAATGAAAATGGGGAAGTAGAAAAAATTATTACCTCCTCAGGAAAAGAAATTGAAACTGATTTTGTTGTACTCGGTACCGGTGTCAGACCCAATACGGATTTTTTGATTAACACTGATATAAAACTTGGGGTTAATCAAAGTATAAAGGTGGATAAGACTTTAAAAACTTCAAAACAAGGAGTTTATGCGGTCGGTGATTGCACCGATAATTTTAATCTTGTGACAAATCGATATACATGGGTTCCTATGGGGTCAACGGCGAATAAAGAGGGCAGATGTGCCGCTATTAACATTGCAGGCGGAAATTGTACTTTTGACGGTATTTTAAATTCGACTATTACTAAATACTTTGATTTAACTATTTCAATAATTGGTATAAGCTACAGAGATGCAATTCAATTCGGGTTTCAGCCTGAATATGCTATTGTGACAAAAAGGGATAAAGCCGGATATATGCCTAACACGGGTACAATGACTCTTAAGCTGATAGTTGATAAAAATACTCATACGATTTTAGGTATACAAGGTATAGGCGACGGAGATGTTAATCAGCGTATTAATGCAGTTATCCCCGCAATTTTAAGCAAAACAAAGCTGGAGTCGTTTATGAACTTGGATTTACCATATTCTCCGCCGTATTCTCCAGCTATTGATCCTGTTTTAAATGCCGCACAGATTATTTATCAGAAAATTAACGGTTAGCAGACATTTTCTCATTCTGTATCATTTGAAGTAAAACTTCTTGTGCCTTTTTCAACTGCGCATCATTTTTATTTTTTATGTCATCTTCGGTTATTTTTACTTCTATATCGGGAGCTATACCCTTTTTGTTAATATCGGTACCGTTTGGAGTTAAATATTTTTGTATTGTGATATTTAATCCTGCACCAAAAGGACTTAAACTTTTAACTTCTTGAACAAGACCTTTACCGAAAGTATTTTCACCCACCAGTAATGCTCTTTGGTTATCTTTTAATGCACCTGATAAAATTTCACTGGCGGAGGCACTTCCTTTATTTATAAGTACAACCAACGGCTGACTTGAAAAGTATCTTTTTGTTGACCTTGAAGTATCTTTATATCCGTCTCTGTCTACGGTACTTACTATTATTTCATCGTTTAAAAATAAATCCGATATCTGTATTGCATTACTTAAAAGTCCTCCCGTATTTGCTCTTAAGTCTATTATTATACCTTCTTTATCTTTATACTTCTGCATAATGTCTTTAAATTCACTGCCTACATTACGTCCCATAAAAGAACTTAATCTTATATAACCTATTCTGTTATCTATTTTGGTATTTTCAGGCGCCTTTAATGATATGGATTTTATTTCTATTTCATCTCTGACTATTGTATATTTTTTATTCGGAACTCCTTTTCTCTTAATTAAAAGCTCTACGGGAGTGCCTTTAGGCCCTCTTATTTTATCTGCCGCTTTATCGATTGTCATATCTTTTGTTGATACACCGTTTATGGATAAAATTTCATCTTCTGCCAATAATCCGGCTTTTTCTCCGGGGGTATCTTCTATCGGAGCTATTATTAATATTTTACCGTCCCTTAACCCTATTTGTATACCGATACCGAATAAAGAACCTTTTATCATACTTTGTTCTTCTTCAAAATCTTTAGGATTAACAAATCTTGTATACCTGTCATTAAGGCTTGCTATCATTGTATCTATAGCAACGTAAGCATCTTCGGGAGTCTTTATTTTATCATCATACTTATGACGCCATCTCTCCCAATTCTGTCCGTTATTTGTTTGATCTAAATATTTAGTATTAACTATTTTCCAAACCATATCATATAAAGCAGTTTCCGACTCCGCCATCGCTGTGTTGCTTCGGCTGAAACTTATACTCACTACCAATAATGCCAGTGTAATTAAAGCAATACTTTTTAAAATTTTTTTCACAACTCTCTCCTTGTTCTTCTCCATTATAATATAAAATTTAATATTTGTTCATATCCTCTATCTTGGTATTAGACTTGCTTAATTAAATAAAGTTTCATAATTATTAATTTTTATATATATACTTATCCTCCTTGATAAGGGGATGATTTTTACCCTAATTTTACTTATTTTCTTATTTGTAAAGGAGAATGTTATGCACTATCTTGATATTGAACTTGAAGGAATAAACGAAAACGGAGAAAAAAATAATTTCAAATTGTCTGATTTTAAGGGAGAAAATGTTATTTTATATTTCTATCCGGAAGACGACACTCCTACTTGTACTTTGGAAGCTCACAAGTTTAGAGATGCACTTGCAAAATTAAATAATTTCGCAAGAGTTATCGGGGTCAGTAAAAATAATTCGGATGAACATATTGATTTTCAAACAAAACATAATCTTAAATTCATTTTACTTTCGGATTCTGAAAATAAATTAAAAAATGCGTTCAATGAACATAAAAAACATATTTCTGATATAGAAAGAACTACTTTTATTCTCGATAAAGACGGAAACGTTGCCAACGTTTGGGAAAAAGTTGATGTTGACGGGCATGTTGAAGAAATAATTGATTACTTCTCCAAAAGATAATATGTTAACATTTGTGATAAATCAGTTCACAAATTTTATTTGTTATTATATAATATTTGTAAACTGAAAGAATATAAATAACATGGTATAGTTAATATGTGGGCACCTAATTTAGGTGCTTTTTGTTATATTAAATTCTATAAGGATAATCGTTTCTTATTTCCCAGCCATCCATCATTATTAAGCCAAGACATGTCCATCCTGACGATTTACAACTTTTAATTAATCCGTCACGGGTTTGATAGATTGAAGATTCTCTATAAGTATAATAAGTATCTAAAGGTTTTGCTCCGGGATGATTTTTTATAAATTCTTCCGAGATTATATTAAACTCAAATCTGTCACGCCCTAAGGCATTTGGCCCATTCATTCCGTTAACATCTATTACATATCCCTTACCGGTGTTTTTGTAGTCAAATGTTTGATTAATATAAGAACCATCAGCAAAAGTAACCAGCCAATTACCGCAAGAGCCATCTATACATTCATAAGTGTTATTTACCTCAGAAAAATATTTATCCAGATATTTGTTCCAAAAATCAACTACATTTAAAGAGTAATCCCATTGAGTTGAAGGAGCGCCTTGTTCCCCTTCTGCCAGTTTAATTGCTTGAGCTACTGCGGAATATGTCTTTTTTAATTTAGATGCAATTTCTTTCTTCCTGTAATGTGATGATATAACGGGAACTGTTATTGCTGCTATTATTCCGATAACCGCAAGGGTGATTAATACCTCAGATAAAGTAAATGCAAGCGTTTTTCCGCCACGGGGGGGGGTAGATTTGATGCTTATTTTCCATATTCTTTCTCCTTATTTCCTTCATGACTTCCTATTTTACCACTTATTATTATTTTTATCAAGAAATAAAATATAAAATTAACCTCCTTTTTTATATTTTATTTCAATTTCAAATAGGTTCTCCCATCTTTAATCCCGTTTTTCCATAAAAAAAAGAGGACTTTTTGTATTGTCCCCCTGAAATCTTTTGTGATTTCCTCGTGTGTTAGTAAAGGTAGTAAGTATGGTAAGTATGAATATAAATTTATTTTTTTAATTTTTTATTTATTAGTTACATATATATAAAGTATATAAATTTTCAATAATTGCCTGATTTGCAAAAAATATTTTATATAAAAAGGCTAAAACTCAATAGATAAAAGAGTTTTAGCACTTTACAATACTTAATATTTTATACAAATTATAGGTATTTTTTATAATTATTTATATTTTCAGGATGGTTAGAATTTGATAAAACAATTTCTTTGTATTCATTTTTATCAATGTCTACTCCCATATTTTTAATATTTATTTGAAATTTAGCTTTTTTCTTATTTTTAGAATAATTTTTATCCATGATAATCCTTTAGCTCATAGCAAATGAGTAATCTCTGTATTTTTCAATACTGTCATATGTAAAGTCGTTATTGTTATTATAGCATTGAAGTGCTTCAAGGTATGCTTTTGCGGTATCGAGTACGGTAAAGCAAGGTGTTGAATACATTTCTGCCAGTGTTCTGATTAAGAATCCTCTGTCCTCAGAACCGTACCTGTTCGGATTTGAGTTTGTACTCGGCGTATTTATAATAAAGCACAGTTCTTTATTTTTCATATTTCTTTGGATTTTTTTGATATCAAATTTTTCTATTTCTTTTGAATTTATGCCGTATTGTTTAAGATATTTATGTGTACCGGTTGTTGCAACCAGATTATATCCTAAATCAACTAATGTTTGAGCGACTTCAACAGACTCTTTTTTGTAGTGGTCATTAATTGATATGAGTACATTACCTCTTTCAGAGGGCAATTTGTAGCCAGCTGCGAGAAAACCTTTAGCTAATGCCCTTTCAAATGAAGTATCAATGCCGAGTACTTCACCTGTTGATTTCATTTCGGGAGCTAATGCGGGGTCTATTCTGTTTAGTTTTTGGAATGAAAATATCGGAACTTTTGCACAAACTAAATTTGTTTTTTGTGCTAATCCGGGGGTATAGCCTTGGTCTTTAATTGATTTTCCCAATATAGTGTCTATTGCTATTTTTACCATCGGAATATTTGTTACTTTGCTCAGAATAGGCACCGTTCTTGATGCTCTGGGATTAACTTCTATAATATATGCCGTATTATCTTTAAAAACAAATTGAATATTCATTAATCCTTTTATTTTTAGTGCCTTCGCTATTTTTTCGGTATATGAAACCAGATTTTTAATTATTTCGTCAGGTATAGTTCTTGTAGGATAGAGTGCTATTGAATCTCCGGAATGGATTCCGGCTCTTTCTATATGTTCTGTTATTGCCGGAATTAACACATTTTCTCCGTCGGATATTGCATCTAATTCAAGTTCCGTTCCTTCTATGTATTGGTCAATTAATATAGGATGTTCATCTGAGAATTTCATTGCTCCTTCTATATAAGAAATCAATTCTTCTTTGTTGTATACAACCTGCATTCCTCTTCCGCCTATAACGTATGAAGGACGGACAAGAAGCGGATATCCTAATTTTCTTGCAGCTTCCAGCGCTTCCGATTGTTTTTTTATTGCAAATCCTTTTGGTTGAGGAATTTTTAAATCTCTCAGAAGTTGTTCAAAAAGTTTTCTGTCCTCTGCTATATTTATTGATTCCAAAGAAGTGCCTAAAATTTTTATTCCCCGTTCGCTTAATTTTGGCGCAAGATTTATTGCAGTTTGACCTCCAAATTGAACCATAACCCCCTCAGGTGATTCTTTTTCTATTATATTCATTATGTTTTCTATATTCATTGGTTCAAAAAACAGTTTATCAGCCACGTCAAAATCCGTACTTAAGGTTTCGGGATTTGAATTTACTATTAAAGATTCGTATCCGCTATTTTTAACTTCCCATGCTGCATGCACAGAACAGTAATCAAATTCTATACCTTGACCTATTCGAATAGGGCCTGAACCTAATATTAGTATTTTTTTAGAATCTTTATTTGTTTCTAATTCATTTTTTTCGTTATATGAAGAATAATAATAAGGGGTATATGCTTTAAATTCCGCAGCACAAGTATCTACTATTTTAAATGAGGCGCTGATTGAATTTTCTTTCCTGAATTTTTCAATTTCTTCAATTGGGGTTTGGGTATATTTTGCTATTTCCTCATCTAAAAATCCTTTTTCTTTTGCTTCGGTATATAATTCAGGGGTTAAATATTCATATTTTAATTTATTCTCAAAATCAACGAGGGATTTTATTTTATAAATAAACCATTTATCTATTTTGGTAATCTTATTTATTTCATCCACGCTGATTCCTCTGTTTAAGGCTTCTGCAACACGGAATATTCTTCTGTCATCCTGAACGTGGAGAAGTGCTTTAAGTTCTTCTTCGCTGCATTCTGAATGAAGTCCGATTAATAATCCCGTATTTTTAGATTCAATTGAGGCTATAGCTTTTTTGAACGAGCTTTCAAACGTTCTTCCTATTGCCATAACTTCTCCGGTGGCTTTCATTTTTGTTCCTAAAATTCTGTCCCCGTGTTTAAATTTATCAAACGGCCATTTCGGTATTTTTGTTACAACATAATCAAGTGCAGGTTCAAATGCAGCTACTGTCTTTTTGGTTATGGAATTTGGAATCTCATGCAGATTATATCCGATTGCTATTTTTGTTGTTATTTTTGCTATGGGATATCCTGTTGCTTTTGATGCCAATGCCGATGAGCGGCTGACTCTCGGATTTACTTCTATTACATAATATTGGTTGCTGACTGTATCAAGTGCAAATTGTACGTTACATCCGCCTTCTATTTTCAGTGCTTTTATTATTTTTATTGCGGCGCTTCTTAACATTTGACTTTCTTTGTTAGTCAGTGTTTGCGTAGGTGCTACGACAAAACTGTCACCCGTATGAATACCTATAGGGTCTATGTTTTCCATATTGCATATTGCTATACAGGTATTATTTGCATCTCTTATAACTTCATATTCTATTTCTTTGTATCCTGCTATACTTTTTTCAACCAGAACTTGTGAAATGGGGCTTAGAGATAATCCGGTATATACTATTTCTTCGTATTCGGCGTAGTTATTGGCTATACCGCCGCCTGTCCCTCCAAGTGTATATGCAGGTCTTACTATTATGGGAAAACCTATTTTCTGTGCGAATTTTTTTGCATCTTCAAAACTTGATACTATATCACTTTCAGGTATAGGTTCATTAATTTCCAGCATTAAATTTTTAAATAGTTCTCTGTCTTCTGCTTTTTTTATGGATTCAATTTTTGTCCCCAATAATTCTGCGTTATATTTTTCTAAAATCCCGTTTTCATTAAGACTTACTGCAAGATTTAATCCTGTTTGCCCCCCAAGAGTGGCTATTATCCCATTTGGTCTTTCTTTTTCTATTATATATGTTAGTGATTCTATTGTTAAAGGTTCTATGTATACTTTATCCGCAATATTTTCATCAGTCATGATTGTTGCAGGATTTGAATTAACAAGAATAACTTCTATATTTTCTTCTCTTAATGCACGGCAAGCTTGAACTCCGGCATAATCAAATTCCGCAGCCTGCCCTATAACTATAGGCCCTGAGCCTATTACAAGCACTTTTTTTATATCTTTATTTATCGGCATATTTTAGTCCTCTTTACGCAATTACCATATTTTTAGTTTGTTCCGTTTCTTTTATCCATTGGGTTATTATTTTATTTGAATCGTAAGGCCCAACGGTTAATTCCGGATGAAATTGTACTGTTTTTATATCATATTTTTGACAGCAAATACCTTCAACCGTATTATCATTGAGGTTAATAAATTTAACTTCAACATCTTCGGGTAAAGACTCTCTGTCAACGGCATAACTGTGATTTTGGGAGGTTAAAAATATTTCTTCGGTTTCTAAATCCATTACCGGATGATTTCCTCCTCTGTGGCCGTATTTCATTTTAAACGTTTTTGCACCTAAAGCCAAAGAAATTATTTGATGTCCCAAACAAATTCCGAATAATTTTATTTTCCCTATTAAATCTTTTGCGGTTTGAATGGCTTGAACGGCATCCTCGGGATTCCCCGGCCCGTTTGATATTAATACCGCATCAAAACCGCCTTCCAATATCTCTTGAGCTTTTGTATTTGCAGGAAATAATGTTATTGCACAATTTAAATTCTTAAAATTATCAAAAATGCTCTTTTTTATTCCCATATCTATAATTGCCAGTTTTATACCCGTACCTGCAAATTTTTCAACTTTATATGTTGTTATATCAAGTGTGACATCTTTACTTATTTTGTATTCTTTAATTTTTTTCTTCATCTCTGAAGTTACGTTTTCTGTTGTTAAAGCGCAGTTCATTGCCCCGTAATTTCTTATTATTTGAGTCAGGTATCTCGTATCTATACCTTTTATTGCTACTATATTATTTTGTTTCAAATACTCGCCCAAAGAAATACTGCTTTTATAATGTGATTCGTGCTCACATAAATTTCGCACCACAAATCCTTTTGCGTGTATTTTACCGGATTCATAATCGTCTTTATTAATTCCGTAGTTTCCTATTTCGGGGTAAGTCATAACTATGGTTTGTCCTGCGTATGACGGGTCTGTTAAAACTTCCTGATACCCTACCATTGAAGTATTAAAAACAATTTCTCCGTAGGAAGTTCCTTCTGCTCCTATGGATTCACCTTCAAATATCATTCCGTTTTCCAAAATTAATTTAGCTTTGGAAGAAGCATATGATTTATTTTGTGTTAATAATGCGTTTTCAATTTCTTCATATATTTTTCTTATTGCTTCAATCCTGTCGGATTGTCCTGTTACAGCTCTTCCTATAACGAGATAATCAGCGCCTTCGTTTATTGCAAAACTTGGAGTTGCAAGCCTTTTTTGGTCATTTTTGCTTGCCCAATCGGGACGGATTCCGGGACATAATACTTTAAAATCTTTCCCGCATACTTGTTTTATTTTTTTAGCCTCCCATACGCTGGCTACCACACCGTCCAAGCCTGCCCTTTTTGCCATTATTGCCAGATTTAATGCATATTCTTTAGGTTTAAATGGTATTTTTAATTCATTTTGAAGGCATTCTTCGGAAATACTTGTTAATACCGTTACTCCCAATATTACGGGATTTTCTTTCCCTGATTCCTTAGCTGTTTTTCGTGCGGCTTCTTGAGCTTTTCGCATCATTTCTTCTCCGCCTGTAGTATGTACGTTAAAAAATGAAGCGCCGTTTCTTATTATATTCTCTGATGCTTTTGCTACCGTGTTGGGAATATCATGCAATTTAACGTCAAAAAAGAACTTTATATTCTGCTCTTTCATAAAATTAAATATTTCATATCCGTTGGAAGTATACATTTGTAATCCGACTTTGAATACTCCCACATAGTCTTTTAATTCTAGAATAAGTTCTTTTGCCTCTTCAATTGTATCAACATCCAAAGCAAGTACTATTTTTTCTTTTATTTCAGGTCTTATTTGCATATTATTTATCCTATATTGTATATTTTCCCTTTTATTATTGTCATTATTGCTTTTCCTTTAAGTTCGTATCCTTCATACGGACTAAGTTTACATTTTGTTTTAAATTCCGAAGGATTAACAATCCAGTTTTTGTTAATATCAATAACTGTCAGATTGGCTTCTTTACCCGCTTCTATTTTGCCTTGATTTTCAAGCCCCAATATTTTTGCGGGATTTTGTGTATACTTTCTTATTGCATCCGTTAAAGATAATTTATTATTATTAACAAGATAGGTTAAAGTTACGCCCAATGATGTTTCAAATCCTGCAATTCCCATAGGCGCATCCTGAATCGGAAGCTTCTTTTCCTCTTCACAATGCGGTGCATGGTCAGTAGCGATAACATCAATTGTTCCGTCTTGTAATCCTTCAATAATTGCCTTAACATCTTCTTTTGTCCTTAACGGAGGATTTACTTTATATATTGAATCATAATTTTTTATATCATCCTCGCTCAGACTAAAATAATGAGGTGCTGTTTCAGCGGTGATTCTTAAACCTTCTTTTTTTGCTTGTCTTATTAATTCCACGGAACGTTTTGTTGAAATATGAGCAAAGTGATATTTACCGTTTGTATTTCTTACAACCTCCAATTCTCTTGCGATTGCTATTGATTCTGTTATATTCGGTATTCCTTTTAATCCGAGGTATGAGGACATTTTACCTTCATTTATACATCCTTTTCCTTTTAATATTGAGTCTTCTGAGTGAGAAATTATTACTGCACCGAAGGAATTAATATATTTCAAGGCTTCTCTTAAAATATTCATGTTTTCTATGGGTTTACCGTCGTCCGAAAAAGCTATGGCGCCGTTATTAAGTAATTCGGATACATTTACTGTTTTTTCTCCGTTCAATCCTTTAGTTACTGCGCAGATTGGATAAAACCCTATATCTGATATTTCTTTTGCTTTATTTATGACATATGCAAGTACAATAGGATTATCTGTTACGGGATTGGTATTTGCCATGGGACATATTGCGGTATAACCACCGTTTATAGCTGATTCTATACCGGTTTTAATCGTTTCTTTAGCGCTATATCCGGGTTCTCTTAAGTGGCAGTGCATATCAATTAAGCCGGGAGTTATTATAAGCCCTGTTAAATCAATGATTTCTTCATTAGTGTATGGCTGAATATTTTGATTAATCTCTTTTATTAAGCCGTTTTCAATTCTTATATCAGATATACCTTCAAAATTTTTTTCAGGATTTATTATTTTACCGTTCTTAAGAAGCATTTTATACCTCTGTTCTTTCTTCTAAAAGCGTATTTAGAATCGCCATTCTGACATAAACACCGTTGCGAGCTTGTTCCAGAATGGTTTTACCCATATCGGAATCTATAAGTTCAGACGAGAGTTCAACATTCCTGTTAACAGGCCCGGGATGCATAATTATTACATCATCAGCCGCATATTTTTTTACAAGCTGTGTATTTATCCCGTATAATCTTTTGTATTCCGATGAATCAGGATACCCTTCTTTATCGTGTCTTTCGTTTTGAACTCTTAATGCCATAATTATGTTTGCACCTTCTATGGCATCTTTTATATTTTGTGTGTATACGGCATTATATTTTTCAAAATTTTCAAAAGCCATATAAGAAGGCGAACACAAATTAATTTTGAGTCCGAATTTTGATAAAAGCGCAATATTTGATTTTGCAACCCTGCTGTGAGATATATCCCCGATTATTGCAATTTTTTTATTTTCAATCGTTTCAAAATTTTCAAGTATTGTGAAAAAATCTAACAGTGCTTGAGAAGGATGAGCGTGAGTCCCGTCACCTGCATTAACAAATTTTACGGGCGATTTTACCTCGTTTATTATATTGTTAATTATCCCCGAATATGAATGTCTTATGACCGCAATATCAATACCTATTGCATAAAGGTTTTCCAATGTATCTTTTAAACTTTCACCTTTTGAAACGGAAGAATTTGGAGCATCAAAGTCAATTACATTCATTCCGGATTTCTTACCCGCCATCTCAAAACTGCATCTTGTTCTTGTTGAATTTTCATAAAACATTAAAGCGAGAGTTTTGCCCTCTATTTGAGGTTTTATTGTACCGTTTTTAAACTCTTCTGCGGTATTTATTATTTTTAATATTTCATCTTTACTAAGATGCTCTATGTCAGTTAAATGCTTCATTATACTTTAACTTTCTCTTCTCTGCTTCCGGGTTTTACAAGAGGGATACCTTCTTTGCATAAAGGGCAATTCTCCGGCTCATAAACTACAGGCTCAATTTGTAATAAAGACTTAATGTTATACTCAGTTTGTCCCTTTGTTCTGTCTACAATACATCCTACAGCCATAATTTCAGGCTCATACTCTTTTATTGCTTCAATTGTTTCTTTTATTGTTCTTGCCGTAGTAATAACATCCTCAATTATTACAACTTTTTCACCTTTTTTCAGAGAGTAACCTCTTCTTAATTGCATAATTCCGTCTTTTCTTTCGACGAATAAATTACGCTTTTTGGCATTTTTAGCCGTTTCATATCCTATAATAACCGCCCCTATGGCAGGTGCAATTACAGTATCGAATTCAATGTCTTTAAGTTTTTGAGCTAATTTTTTCCCAAGTTCTGAAGTTATTTCAGGGTATTGGTATAATTTAGCACATTGAAAATATATATTTGAATGGAGACCGGAGGTTAAACAAAAATGTCCGTGAAGTACTCCTTCTGCCTGCTCCAATAAATTTAAAACTTCGTTTGTCATTATGCCCTCAATTCTCTTTTTAATTCGTCTAAATTTTTAAATCCGTTATAATCCATATAATTTTCCAACTCTATAATAAGTTTTTGCGCAGTATCGGGATGAGTAAAATTAATTGTGCCTATCTGAACGGCTTGTGCGCCTGCCGCAAAAAATTCCAAAACATCTTCTAATGTTTCTATACCGCCTATTCCGATAATCGGGATGCTTAAAACTTTATATAAACGATTAACATTGCTCAAAGCAACGGGTTTTATTCCTGCTCCCGAGTACCCGCCTTGTACTATTGTTTTTTGGTACTTTCCGTTAACACGGTTTATTTTAATTGATAATCCCTTAAGTGTATTTATGGCACTGACTGCATCTGCTCCGGCTTTTTCAGCGGCAAGCCCGATTTGTTCTATTGAAGTAACGTTCGGTGTTAACTTTACTATTAAATAACCTTTATACTCTTTTCGTACTTCGGAAACTAAGTTGTATAAAGAATCTTCATCAGTTCCAAACTCCAAACACCCCGATTTTACATTGGGACATGATACATTCATTTCAACAGCTTTTATATTATTATCATTGCAAATTTTTGCCAAACATACATATTCTTCAAGTGTTGAACCCGCTATATTTACTATATAATTAATATTTTTTTTATTAAGAAGCGGAACTTTTGTTTCCAGAAATTTTTCAATTCCTATATTTTCAAGTCCTATGGAATTAATCATTCCTGCTTTTGTTTCCGCTATCCTTAAATGTTTATTTCCTGCTCTCGGATTTAATGAAATTGCTTTTGTTACTATTGCTCCGATATTTGAAACGTCAATAAAATCATTATATTCATCACAATAGCCGTATGTACCGGAAGCCGTAATAATAGGATTTTTTAAAGATAATCCATTTAATTCCGTATAAAGTTTGTCGATAATTACTGCCATACTACCTCGTTTCCGTTAAAGACCGGCCCGTCTTTACAAACTGTTGCATTTACAACCTTTCCGTCTTTTTTAATATCTATGACACAACCCCGGCAAACTCCTATACCGCAAGCCATTACCTTCTCCATCGCAATTTCGCATTGAATATTATATTCTTGTGCAATTCTCGATACACTTTTTAAAACTATTTGAGGGCCGCAGGCATATATTATTTCGGGTTTAAATTCGTTAATTAATAAACCTAAATAGTTTAGAATACTTCCTTTTTCTCCGTATGAACCGTCATCAGTGTAAATTTTTTGCGGATATACATTTGACGGTATTTCGTCTTTATTTAAAAACCCTGCCGCCAAAAGGCTTTCTGCTCCGATTTTATCTAATTTTTCTTTTAAAAATGCCATAGGTGCAATACCTATTCCCGCTCCTATTAAAAGAGCTTTTTGAGGTTTAATTGAAAAACCCTTGCCCAAAGGCCCTATTATATCAATGTCATTACCTTCTTTTAATGATTTTATATAGGCTGTACCTTTTCCTCTCTCTTTAAATAATATACCTATATTCCCGTTGTTATTCGAAAACACACTGAAAGGACGTCTTAAGGTTAAACCGTCACAATATACTGATATAAATTGCCCTGCTTTTATTTCTTGTTTCTCTCTCGGTTCAATTTCTATAAAATATGTACTTTTTGATACTTTTTCTATTCTTTTAACGTGTGCTTTATATATTTTTTTGCCTGTATCCGTAATCATTTTTTTCCCTTTATAAAAAATGAGAAAAGCAAAATGCTTTTCTCACTTAATATATAAATTTATTTTTTTTAAATTAAATTTCATGCCATATTCCTTGTTTCCATGTATTATGAAGCCAACCTGATTTAAAGTCAATTAAAAATAAAATACTTGTTTACAAAGTTAAAATATTGCGCTTTAACATTAATCACCCGGGTAATTTTAGATGATGTACTTTCTGTATAAATTTAAGAAGTGATTTAATTATGAAAGGATTCAAAATGTTTTCACACGGTGATATAACAAAAGATTTGGCAAGAGGGAAAAAATTTTTTGAAGATATAATATCTTATACGGTGGGACCTTTTACTCTTGATGAAATTATTGCTAACAGAATTAATACAATTAATATAGCAGATGTAAGAGAATATAATGATTATCTTGAAGGTCATATACCATATGCCGTTCATATCCCATATAAAGAAGCAAAAAATAATACGGATATTCTTGATAAAGATAAAGTTACTGTTATATATACATATTCCGATTCATGTCCG
This sequence comes from Candidatus Gastranaerophilales bacterium, assembly GCA_947589115.1. GTDB lineage: Bacteria > Cyanobacteriota > Vampirovibrionia > Gastranaerophilales > Gastranaerophilaceae > Avigastranaerophilus. Next base: position 22,351 of record CANPZP010000021.1, read on the forward strand.
AGAGCATATAATACCGCTTTGGAATTAATAGAAAAACATTATCCCGCAGTTGTTTTAAGAGGCGGATTTAAGGAATGGAAAAAATTCGAATTTGATATAGTAAAATCAAACAGTTCGGATTATGAAGATTCCGATGAAAATCAGCAAGAGTAATTTAAGTTTGAAATAATTTCATTCGTAAACTCTTCACCGGAAGCATTACCGCCTAAGTCCGAAGTTAATTTTTTACGCTCTTTTAAAGTTTTTAAAAGGGCGTTTCGAATTTTGTCCGCTGTTTCTTTTTGATTTATGTAAATGAGTAAATCAATAGCAGAAAGCAATAAAGCCGTAGGATTTGCCTTGTTAAGCCCTTTAATATCGGGGGCGCTGCCATGAACAGGTTCAAACACCGCCGTATCATAACCGATATTAGCACCTTGAGCCACACCAAGCCCCCCGATTAACCCTGCACACAGGTCGGAAACTATATCTCCGTATAAGTTAGGAAGCAGAAGTACATCAAATTTTTCAGGATTTTGTACGAGCTGCATGCATAAATTATCCACTAATATCTCTTTATATTCTATTTGAGGATATTTTTTGGAGATTTCTCTTGCGCAGTTTAAAAATAATCCGTCTGTTAATTTGCATATATTGGCTTTTGTTACCGCATGAACTGTTTTCCTGTTGTTTTTAACCGCATACTGAAATGCAAATTCCGCAATTCTTAAAGAAGCTTTTTTTGTTATGATTTTGATGCTTTGCGCACTATCCTCGTCAATTTGTTTTTCAATGCCGGCATATAAATCTTCTGTGTTTTCTCTTACTATGATTAAATCTACATTATGAAACGGAGTTTCTATTCCTTCAAGATTTTTACAAGGACGTAAATTAGCAAATAAATCCAAAGATTTTCTTAATTGAACATTAACACTTCTGAATCCCTTGCCTATAGGGGTAGTAACAGGTGCTTTAAGAGCGGCTTTATTTTTCTTAATGGAGTCAATAACTCTTTGAGGAAGTGCAGTGCCTTCTGTTTCAATAACATCAGAACCCGCATTTTGGATATCCCAGTCAATTTGAGCTCCGGCAGCTTTTAAAATTCTGACTACATAATCAGTTATTTCAGGTCCTATTCCGTCTCCAGGAATTAATGTAACAGTCCTCATTTTAACTCCTAAACCAAATCAAAATCACCATGTATTTTTATATGCTCAATTAACCCGCCTTCATTTAATAATTTTATCATTACTTCAGGAAGAGGTGTTATGGTTAATTTTTCATTCTTTGTAATATTATTTACATATCCTTCTTTTATATTGATTTCAAGCTCATCTCCGGCATCAATTTTATCAGTGTCGCATTCAATTAATAAAAGTCCTATATTTATTGCATTTCTGTAAAAAATTCGTGCAAAACTTTTAGCTAAAACAGCCCCGACACCTGCTATTTTTATAATTTGAGGAGCATGTTCTCTTGATGAACCTAATCCAAAATTGTTTCCCGCTACCACAAAATCGCCTTTACTCATTTTTGAAGCAAATTCAGAATCCGCATCCTCCAATACATGTTTTGCTAATTCCGGAAGATTAGAACGGAGGTGGAATAGTCGCCCCGGCGCTATATGGTCAGTTGAAATATCATCTCCGAATTTAAACGCTTTACCTCTTAATTCCATTATAAAACCTCCCTGACATCAGCTATATAACCTTTTATTGCACTATATGCGGCAACAGCTGGAGATGACAGATAAATAAATCCTTCTGTATTACCCATTCTGCCTTTAAAATTTCTGTTTTGGGTGGTCAGACAAACTTCTCCGTCACCAAGTATTCCGGCATGTACACCTACACAAGCACCGCAGCCTGATGTTACTATAGCAGCCCCTGATTGTACAAATGTTTCAATTAATCCTTCCTTTAACGCATCCAAAAAGACTTTTCTTGATGCAGGTGCTATTAAAAGTCTTGTGCCTTCTTTTACTTTTTGACCTTTTAATATATTTGCCGCTATACGTAAATCTTCAATTCTTCCGTTTGTACAAGTTCCTATATATACCTGGTTGACTTTAATTTTCCCTATTTCATCAATAGTTTTAGTATTATCAACCGTATGAGGACAAGATATTGTAGGTTTTATGTCATTTAAATTAATTTCTATTACTTTTTCATATACGGCATCTGAATCAGCTTTTATTTTCTTATACTTATCTTCTCTGCCGTGTTCTTTTAAGTATTCATATGTTTTTTCATCCGTTTCAAATAAACCGGCTTTAGCACCCGCTTCAACCGCCATATTGGAAATAGTAAATCTGTCGGACATAGACATATTTTTAACGGCACTGCCCGTAAATTCCAATGCTTTATAAGTTGCACCGTCTGCACCTATAAGTCCTATAAGATGAAGTATTAAGTCTTTTGCATATACTCCTTTTTGAAATTCTCCTTCAAGTACAATTTTAAAAGATGAAGGAACTTTTAACCAAGTTTTGCCAAGAGCCATAACAACGGCTATATCGGTAGACCCAACTCCCGTAGCAAATGCCCCCAATGCGCCAGAGGTACAAGTATGTGAATCCGCACCTAAGAGTATTTCACCCGGATTAATATAATTTTCTATTAATCGTTGATGACATACCCCTTCTCCGACTTCAGAGAGAACTGCCCCATATTCTTTTGCAAATTCTCTTAATACATTATGCGAATTTGAAAGCTCTTTTCTCGGACTTGGTGCTGCATGGTCTATAAATAATATAGTTCTTTGAGGATTAAATAATTTTTGTTTATTCAATTTTTTAAATTCATTAACAGCTAAAGGTCCTGTCCCGTCCTGAACCATTACGGCATCAATCTTAGATATTACAAGTTCGGAAGGAACAACGTTTTTTCCGGCATGTGCCGATAATATTTTTTCAGCTATTGTCTGTCCCATGTTTTCTCCTATACAAAAAGGTGCGGTTGAGTAATAAAATTATTATCTATTCTTTTCTTTAAGCTGCCTGTCGGCATATAATACGGTGTAACAGTCATAATTTTAGCGGCAATATCAGGGTAATAATATATAAATTTTAATTCACTTTGAGTTAATGGTTTTTGAGTATGAACGTTTGCATAACGTGCAAGTTCCAAAATATTTCTTGCTTCATCTTCATCTTGGAACTCTATTTCCATTTTTTCATATACATTTCTGAATCCTTTTATCCCGCCATATTCACCTGTAGTAATCATTCTTCCGGTTTCAACTATTTCGGGTTCACCTCTTCCCAATTCTTCAAAGGCATAAAGTTCATAATTAAGTCTGTCTTTTAATGCCCCATCTGCGTGAATACCCGATTCATGTGCGAAGGCATTAGCTCCGGTAGCGGGCTGATTAATCGGAATCGGAACATTAAACGCATAAGAAGTATATTTGGCAAGTTTCCAAGTTTTTGATAAATCAATATTAGGGTCAATTTCATATTTGCCGCTCATCCCGCTGGATTTAAGTACTCCTAAAAGACAGGATATTAAATCTGCATTTCCCGCCCGTTCACCCATTCCGTTAATTGCGGTATTAATATAAGCATTAACGCCTGCATCAATAGCTGCTTTTGCGCCCATTACGGAATTTCCTGCCGCCATACCGAGGTCGTTATGAAAATGTAATTCAATATCCATTTGAGTTGCTTTGGCTATTTTTGAGATTCTTTCATAAGCGCTTATCGGGTCATCATAGCCGAGAGTATCACAGTATCTGAATTTTTTAGCTCCGTGTTTTTTAGCTTCCAGCGCAAAATCAATTAAGTATTCTAAATCCGTTCTTGAAGCATCTTCGGCATTGACGCCGATTTCTTGTGCTCCGCAGGCAATGGCTGTATCTAAAGCTCTGTTTGTTGATTTAATAATATCTTCTTTTGTTTTTTTACCGCCGAATTTTCCTTTAATCATTTGTTCTGAAGTTGAAACAGATAAATTAATATATTTTAATCTCGGAACATTTTGAAAAGAAAGCAGAACATCTTCTTCAATTCCTCTCATCCAGCCGGATAATTTAGTTTTTGTTATTACCCCTCTGTCCACGAGTTCTAAGTTACCGTTCAAATAATTTATTTCATGCTTGGTAGTTGGAAACCCAAATTCTGATTGAGTTATACCAATATCATCAAGCATTAAATTAATGATTGTTTTTTGAAGCTTTGCCAAACCTAAACGTGAAGTTTGCACTCCGTCTCTGTTTGTTACATCAACAAAATAAATATATTTTTTAGTCATAAAAATCCTTTGTTATCGATATTTCTGCCTGACGTAAATTTATTATTTATACAATTGGTTTATTATTCATGTGTTTTTTTGCCTTTTTTTAGTCCTATAAAAATAATTAACACTATAAATATAATACCTGTAATAATAGCAATCGGATTAAATAAAGTTAAGGGTAACGAAATATCTCTTCCTCCGAAACTTATTGAAGGAAAAACGTTAAAAACAGCTACCGTAACATCTAAAAGAACAATCAAAGTTAAAATCGGAGCGAGTGTTTTATAAAGACCTTTTTCTCTCGAACCGGAAACGTCATAAAGCCTTCTTTCAATTAAAGAAAAGAAAGTAATTGCATAAATGAACATAAAAAAGTTCATTATCCAGTTAGCAATACTGTTGTAATCCTTGCTTGATACATTCGGAATTATTTGCTTTGTAAACAAAAAATATGTACCGAGGGTAATAAAAATTAAAATGCCCAAATTAATAAAGTACCATTTTCTTCCTATAGGGTTATTAGAAGCAAAAAGTCTGTCATCACTCATCTGCAAAAACTCCTTATAATAATTAAATCCTGTGCTGCGTTTTGCCATTCAAAAATTTTGCCGTAGTTTATTACAAAATTTTTCGGACAATATAAATAAATTATAAAGTATGATGCCGAAAATGGCAAGTTTATTCTCCTTTAATAAAGGAAAAGATAATTAAACATATAAGAGCAATAGGCATAGCAATGTAAATAACAAACATATCGGCAATGGTTTGTATAAAAGGCATAATGTCAATGAAGTACCTGAAACAAAACATATATAATACCGGAAGAACAAATATAAATATAAAAATACGATTCAGCCAAACTTTAAGATTAAAAGATTTAAATTGCGAGATATCAGCAATTCGTCTGTATATAACTGACAAAGAAGCCATAATAATAACAAATTTAAGCAGACTTATAATAAAAACCAATATAGGCAATAAAAATTTAAAACTTGTATATTTGACAAAAAAATCAGGCCTTATAAAAGTCAGCAATAAATAAACGGAAAAAAGTATAAATAAATTAATTAAATAATTTTTTCTGTTAATAGTTCCCTGATAGCTGAAAAAGTCATTATTTGAATTGTTAGTGCTCATAAAAAACTTTCTATTGAATATGTTTATTTAAAACTGAAGAAATAACGGATTTGGGTACGATATTAACAATACGTTCAACCGGCTGCCCGTTTTTAAATATTAAAAGGCAGGGGACACCGCTGATAGAATACTGTTGAGCTGTTTTAAGATTTTCGTCGGCTTTGATTTTAACGAATTTAACTTTGTCTGTGTATTCGAAAGATAATTCGTCTAAAACGGGCGATAATTTACGGCAGGGACCGCACCAAGTAGCCCAAAAATCAACCAGCGTAATTTTATCTGAATTTAGTACTTCATTTTCAAACGTTTCATCCGATATTTCAATAACATTATTCATAACAATCTCCTTAAACGGGTAATGAATTAAAATATTTATTTTATCGTACAACCTATAATTTTTATACAATAAAATTTTTATAGAGTATACATATGTTAATTATTCTATATAAAAAGTAATAAGTAAATCGGTAAAGTATGGAATTAAAATTTTTTTTCTTGACAATCCGTTATGTCCTATATATTATACAATAAGCTGGTAAATATGCCGGTGTAGCTCAACGGTAGAGCAACGGTTTTGTAAACCGTAGGTTGTAGGTTCGATTCCTATCACCGGCTGATTTAAAAGCATTGTACATTCACAAAAAATGGGTAGATGGCCGAGTGGCTAAAGGCGACAGACTGTAAATCTGTTGACGAGAGTCTACGGTGGTTCGAATCCACCTCTGCCCATTTATATAAAGAACAAGGAAAATGTTCAAAAATGAGCCTCAATGGCACTCTGCCGAGCAGGGGAACATAACAGGCTCGAAAGTATATGAGCCCTTGTGGCGCAGTGACTCTGCCGACGACGCTTTAGTCGTAGTTGAGTATAAACGAAACGTACGAATAAAGTGTGCGCAGACGGCGTAAAAAATCGAACGTAAGTTCTGATTTTCGAGCCGTCCAGCTGAACGATTAAGTATCGTTCGACGAGAGGAAAGCACTCCCGTAGGGAGTAAGCGGCAACAGGTTCGAAAGTATATGAGCCCTTGTGGCGCAGTGGTAGCGCACTCCCTTGGTAAGGGAGAGGTCACGGGTTCAAGTCCCGTCAAGGGCTAATTAATAACCTAAAATAAAACATAGGATATAGTAGAATAATTACAGAAAAAGGAGTTTAAACTCATGGCACGCGAAAAGTTTGAAAGAAACAAACCGCACGTTAACATTGGTACCGT
>CANPZP010000022.1 GCA_947589115.1 Candidatus Gastranaerophilales bacterium
GAAATTAACGAAATGCAGGTAAGAGCTATCTTTGAAGCATGCTGTGACCTTAAAAAAGAAGGACACAACGTTCAACCTTGGGTTATGATTCCTCTAATCGGTCATGTAAATGAACTTAAAGTTGCTAAAGAAATTTTAGTTCGTGTTGCTAAAGAAGTTATGGCTGAAAAGGGAGTTGAAGTTAACTATAAGTTTGGTACCATGATAGAAATTCCTCGTGCTGCTTTAACAGCTGATGAGATTGCAGAATACGCAGAGTTCTTCTCATTTGGTACAAACGATTTAACTCAAATGACATTCGGTTATTCAAGAGATGATGCTGAAGGCAAGTTCTTAAACAGATATGTTGAACAAAAAATCCTTCCTTCTAATCCTTTTGCAACATTAGATACAAAAGGTGTGGGACAGTTAATCGAAATGTCTATGGAAAAAGGAAAGAAAGTTAACTCAAAATTGGTTGGCGGAGTATGCGGTGAACATGGCGGTGACCCTGACAGTGTTAAATTCTGCAATAAGATAGGACTTGATTATGTATCTTGTTCTCCGTTCAGAATACCGCAAGCAAGATTAGCTGCAGCTCAAGCGGTTATTGAATCTAAATAATATGTTACTTAATAAAATTAAAAGAGCGGGTTTAACCCGCTCTTTTTGTTTATTAATAAATCTGATTTTATTGTTTGTATTTTAACCTGCAATTAACCAAATATGATTTCTTATAAAGTTTATTATAGTTTCTCCCCAGAAATAAATAATAAACATTGATACTAATAAAGGAGGTCCAAAGGGTATTGTTTTAAATCCTGCCATATTAGTTTTATTTTGAAGGGCTGTTAAAATATAAAAAGCTATTATAGCCAGAATTATAACAAAAGTAATGGAAACAGGAGTACTTAATGATATTATGTTAAACAGCACCCAATATATTATTGATAAAATTATAAATCCGATTAAAGAAAAACATAATTTGTAATCTTTACCTTTATATAGTGATAAAAGAAAAGAAGGAATAATACAGACCGCCTGAAGGATAACAGCAAACATAACGGCAAGAATAATATATTTCCAGCCGAGTAAAGCTCCCATGCCGGCAGCTATATATGTATCTCCTATTCCGAATACACGTTTCTTCTTCTGAATGTATGTATTAATATCTTCTTCATCTTCGTCATTTTTTTCTTCGTTTTTTTTGTCATTACAATTTTCATTATCATTGTTTTCTGAAATAATGTGTTTCTTTTTAATAAGATAAAAAGACCCTCTTGCTAATAATTCCATAACTATTATGCCGGATAAAACACCCAAAATTACGAACATATAATTTTTAATGCCGTGAAAATATAAAGAAGAGATAATTGAAGTTATAACAAAAATCCATAAATGAACAGTATAAGTATATTGTTCTTTAATATCGGTAACAGAAAGAACTATAGCCATTGATAGCAGAATCAAAATTAAAAGAGATTTTATTGTAAATCCGAAAGAAATACAGACAACTAAGAATAATACGGAGGTTAAAGCTTCAACAATAGGATATTGAATACTTATTTTACAACCGCAGCTTCTGCATTTACCCTTAACGGTAAAAAAGTATGAGAAAATCGGAATATTGTCATACCATTTAATAGGGGTATTGCAGCTCGGACATTTTGAGTTAGGGAAAATAACGGATTCTTTGGAAATAGCTCTAAGAGCAACAACATTTAAAAAACTTCCTATACAAGCACCAACGACAAGTATAAAAAAACAAATTAAAAAAATATCATACATACAACCGCCTTATTTTTCAGAAAGTATAATTAATAACATATTTAAAGCTTTTTTAAGCCTTCTTGAAACCTGCATTTGAGAAATGCCAAGCTGAGTGGCAATTTGAGTTTGACTCATATCTTTAAAATAATTTAAAATAATAACTTCTTGTAATTTAGAGTCAAGTTTTTTAATGGCATCATTCAATAAGATTTTATCTTCTTGAAATGATTCAAGATTATAATGGTTATCGTCGGCTATTTTATCAAAAAGGGATAAGGTTTCATCATTACCGACATTAACTAATTGGTCTAAAGAAATAGTTTGTTTACGGCGTTCAACATCAATAACTTCTTTAATTTTGCCCACGGAGGTTCCGAGTTCTTCAGCTAAAACAGACTCAGAAGGCTCATTTCCGTTTTCATCTTTTAATTTTTCCATTAATTTATTAACCCTGTAAGCGAGTTCATAAATTTCTCTCGGAGCTTTAATCATGGAAACTTTGTCCCTTAAATAGTGCCTGATTTCACCTGTAATGAGGTAGGTGGCATAGGTTTTGAAGTTTTCACTGACTTTAGGGTTATAAAGTTGAATAGCCTTAACAAGTCCGACACTGCCTACTTGAATAATGTCCTCAACAGGGTCGGTATTTCTTCGTGCAAGACCTCTGGCTATTTTTTTTACCAAAGGCATTGCCGCTAAAACTATAATATTTTGTAAATGTTTTTTTTGTTTGTTATCATTGCTGGCTTTATATAATTTTAACCACTCTGATATTTCCTCATAATTAACGGTGTAATCCGCCACGTAAATTTCCTCTTTGTATTTTACTCTATTATATCATATTAATTTAAAAGAATAAGGAAAAATATCATTTATGAAATATGAACAGCAATTTTTATTATCATCTTCAAGAATAATTTCAATGTTATTACCGAAGCTAAACTCTTGAACCCATTGTCTGCAAGCACCGCAAGGAAAGCATTTTGTTGTATTCGGAGAATAAATGGCTATTTTAATTAATTGAGATTGTTCGCCGGAATTAATTGCATTCGACATTGCATTGCGCTCTGCGCATAGTGAAAGTCCAAAGCTTGAATTTTCAACATTACAGCCTGTATAAATATTGCCGTTTTCATAAAGAATACATGCTCCTACCGGAAACTTTGAGTAAGGGCAATAGGCTTTTTTTGATGCTTCTTTTGCTTTTTCTAAAAGTTCATTGTTTGAAAGCATGTTTATTCCTTTTCTTATACTTTTTTATTTTATATTCAATTATTAACTTAGAATATAGTTTATTTGAATGATATAATTATAATGAGTTTACAATAGTTAATCTATTTACCATGAAGTATATTAGTTATATTATTATATTATAGTAAATATTAAAATAATAATAATAAAAAAATATTTTTTCCGGAGGAAAATTGTCAGATAAAATAAAAATAATCGGAGGAAAACAATTAAAGGGAGAAGTAAAAATCTCCGGAGCAAAGAATGCCGTATTAAAATTAATGGCTGCAGCTTTATTGGCAAAAGGCGAAACAAAAATATATAATGTTCCCGAATTGACCGATGTTACAATAATGTTAAATGTTATTGAGCAGCTTGGTGTAAAAACAAGTTATGATAAACAAGAAAAATCAATAACGATAAATGCAGACAATATAACAAACATAAGGGCAAGCTATGAGTTAGTCAGCCGAATGAGAGCATCCTTTATAATATTGGGAGCATTAGTAGGCAGATGTAAAGAAGCAATAGTTGCAATGCCGGGAGGATGTGCAATAGGGGAAAGAAAAGTAGATTTCCACATTAAAGGGCTTGAATCACTCGGAACCTCCATTAAAATAGAAAACGGTTATGTACACGCAAAAGCAAAGAAACTCATAGGTTCAGACATATATTTAGATATTCCTTCTGTCGGAGCAACAGAAAATATAATGCTTGCGGCAGTTTTGGCGGAAGGTTCGACAAGAATACAAAATGCCGCACAGGAACCTGAAATCCTTGATTTAGCTAATTTCTTAAATGCTATGGGTGCTGAAATTATCGGAGCAGGTACTTCGGAAATAGTTATAAACGGAGTTAAACAGGAAAATTTAAAATCTATTGAATATACAACAATACCTGACCGTATAGAAGCCGGAACATATATGGCAGCTTTTATTGCCACAAAGGGTAAAGGTATTATCAGAAATATATTCCCGAATCACTTAACTTTTTATACTTCAAAACTTACAAAAATGGGTGCTGATATTAAACTAATAGAGCCTACAACCCTTGAAGTAAGTTGTAAAAGAAGATTAGAAGCAGTAAACATAATAACACAGCCTTATCCCGGGTTTCCGACGGATTTACAATCAATGGCAATGGCTTTAGCTACAACTGCTGACGGTGTTAGTATTATTACTGAAAGTTTATATGAAAACAGATTTATGCAAGTTCCCGAATTAAGGAAAATGGGTGCTGATATACATCAAGAACGAAATCATGCGTTAATAAAAGGCGTGAAATCTTTAACGGGAGCTAACCTGAAAGCTAGCGACCTAAGGGCAGGTGCTTCTTTAGTTATTGCAGCTCTTATTGCTGAAGGTGAAAGTTTAATTGATAATATTTTTCATATAGATAGAGGTTATGAATTACTTGAAAGTAAGTTTAGAATGATAGGAGCAGATATTGTCAGAATATCTGAAAATGATAATTCTGTTATTAACCAAGATAAAGGGAGTCTAAGTGAATCACAATTATAAAAGATGGTATGACCATGATCCTGTTTTACTTGAAGTTATTAATTTGCTTCAAAACTATCAGACTGAGCTGAAACAGCAGGCTGAAATCTTCTTATTGGAAATAGAAAAAAAAGTTTCTAAAGAAGCAATAGATAAATTCTATGAAATGGTAAGACCAAAAGTATGTAACAGATGGTATGATAAAGACCCTGTAATCTCAAGAACGGTTGAACTCTTAAGAGTTGTGCCGCCGGATGTTCAAAAAGCTACAGCTAATAGTTTTTTGAAGGCACTCGAAGAAATGGGCATTTATCATAAAGAAAATGCTTAATATTAATCCAATACTTCACCTGTTACTATGTTAACTCTTAACGGCTTAAATAATTTTATATAAATAATTTGACCGTCTTTTGCACTGAAATCCCGACCTTTTATAACCGTTTTAGCTGCTTTTTTTAATTTATTAGCTTCAATTAACGGGGCATCATAACTTGCCAGAGCAAATATTCTCGTTAAATTATTATTTTTATTGATTCCGGATAATTCAAAAAGAATATCTCCGTTATTAATAAGGTTTTTAGCTTTTGTCGAATCCAAAACTTTGCCGATAATTATAATATCTTTAGAAAGTAAAAGGTGATGCTCATAATCAACAATATTATTGGCGAATGCAGCTTTAAACATTTGCCCCGGGAGGGCATCTTTTGAACTTAATTGACCTTTTATTGTGATGGGAAGTACTGTCATTCTGGGTAAAGTTACAACATCTCCGTCTCTTAAAACGTTATCAATAATAATGCCTTCCGCTATTTTAGGAGAGGTTTCTTCTTGTATTTTTTCCAGCAGATAAGAGTGTGTGACCTTTCTCATTTTAGCTAAAAATACCGCTGCTTGAGCTCTTGTAACAAATTTGTCATAATCCAGAAATTTTTCTCTCGGGGGTTCTTTTGCTATTACATCTATTATTTGAGCTTTGCCTGCAGGTACCTTTAACCAATCAGGAATATCTTCAAAATCCGAAAAATTATTTTGCAGCGCATATATTGCATCTTGTTTTGAAATATCTTCAGTTTTTAGCAAATTTACCAAAAAAGTTATTACTTCGCTTCTTGTAACAAAATCATCAGGGTAAAAATAATTATTATCAGCAGGTTTTAATATCTCTAAATTTACTGCCCTTATTATATATTTGTATGCCCAATAAGAGTTGTCAACGTCCTCAAACGAATACATTTTCTCAATCGGAATATCCTCTTGTTCCAAAGCTTTTATTACCATTGCACAAAATTCGGCACGGGTAACATTTTTCTCCGGCAAATATAATTCTTTTGAGTAGCCGCTTATTATATTTTTATCGGTTAATTCATTAATTTCTCCGTAAGCCCAATACCCTATCGGAATATCTTTATATTCCATTGCCAATCCTGTCAATGTTATAAACATTGAACAAAATATAGATAAAATTAACTGTTTTAATATTCTTCTTTTCATAAACTTGGCTCTGTAATAACAATTATTACAAAATTTTCTTATAATATCAATAAAAAAATCGCTTGTAAGGCGATTTTTTATTTATCTTGTTTTTCTTTTTTATCTTGATTTTCGTCACCGATTTTTTTAACACGTCGTGAACGAAGTTTTTCGGAATAATCTTCATCATCAAATAAAACATTTTTACGGTTATTCTGAAGAACGGAAACGACGTTTAAAAGCGCAAGAGAATTTAAGGAGGCACGCAACTGCATGCTTCTGTCAACAAAAGGCTGATTTTGAGTGTTTTCTTCTTCGCCTTCCTGTAAGAAATATTCAGTTCCTTGACTTGCTCGGTCATCTGAAGTTTTTGCTGCGGTACCTGAAATATCACCTGATTTAAAGTTGATTCCGCCGCTAAGCCCCAGAGCGCCTACGCTTCTGTTATCAACCACTTATTTCTCTCCTTTAATTTTCCACACGGTTCGACTTATTATATAATATTTTTTTGTTTTTCTCAACTCTTAAATAAGTCAGTGTTTTTACACCATGTGTTTTAAAACATGCTTATAAAAATTTTTGCGTAATTATTATTAAAAGTTTAAGTTATGTTAACTCTTCAAATATTTTCGGTTTATTTTCATCTTGAATCTTTTTATCAAACTTAACCATATTTTTATCTTGCTCTAATTTTAATTGTTTTTCTTTTTCAACCTTTTTATTTGTTACGGCTCTGTTATATTTAGGTAATAGTATACCAAGCATGATAATTGAAAATGCTATATCCGCAACTCTGCATAAATTTCTTAAATTTCTGATTTTAATACTTGAAACTTCGGATGCCGTTTTAAGTTCGGTATTTTTAACCCAATTCCCGAATTGTTTAGCTCTGTATTTCCCGTTTTCTAATAACTTTTTACCTATGTTTTCAGATTCTTTAATAACAGGTTTTGCAATTTCTTTTTTTCTGTTTAATAAGACAACGTTTTCCCCTATTATGGAAGCACCTTTTTCAGTTTTAGACAACGCTTCTATAATTGATGCCGTACCTTTTTTTACATAATCGCCGAGAAAATATAACCCTGAGAATGATGCAATATCCCTTACAAAGGTTTCTCTTAACTCATTTTCATCCTCAGATGCGAGCATCCTGCTTGCAAATGTTGAGGATGCAATCCATCGGCATTGATCCATTGTCGGGAATATTCCTGAAAATTGGAACATCCCTAATGTCGGTTTTTTCATCATGGAAGCGGCTGCTAATCCGTACATACCTATTGCGGCTATTAATTTTTCGCCAAAAAATTGCTTTTTCTTTTTATCGTCCATTTTTTGCTGCGTGTCTTTTTTGCCGAAATCCTTATATATAGGCGCACCTTCCGCATTAAATTGTTTTCTTGTTATTGCTCTGTTGATTTTCTGAACACTTACCGCAATTGCAAGTACTATACCTAAGCCGATTAAACTCTTCTTGTTTACAAATTTATTTAATGATTCCGAATAATTATCAATTGAAGCGGCTACTTTATCAGCCGTATTCTCTGTTATTCCGCCTGCTTTTTTTGCGGTTATATTAAATTTTGAACCTAAATCAGCTATATCTCTTATTGTTTCTTCAAGATTGGAATTGGATTTACCGTTAAACTTTAATACATTTTCGGCACGTGTCACTTCTGCAAGTTTATTTTGTGCATTTTTGAGTAATTTTTTCTTCTCCGTTCCTTTTTTGCTTAGTGAATCAACAATATTTGATACGGCTTCTTTATATTGAGCAGTTTGAGCTTTATCTGAATATTTTACCCAATTTTTGCCGTCTAGTCCTTCAATAGAATTTATTGCTTTTTCAACATACGTTCTTGATACATTATTACTTCCGGATTTTATTGCTTCTTTATATGTTGAAGTCAATTTTTCAATGGAATCACTGTTTGCCCAAGAATTGGCAGGACTTGTTCCTTTTAAATTTTGTGATTTCGGTAATAATTTTGCAAGCCCTTTTACTACAAGCCCCGGCATTAAACAGTTTACGAATAAACCCGAAAATTCACGCCGGCATGTTTCAAACGCTGCTGCCAGCCCGGTTCCTAAATCTACCAGTGTTCGGGGTATATTTGTTGATATCGTATCAACAAATGATACTTGTATCATGGCATTTTTATCAAGTACCGAAAAGAATTTATTTAATATATTAAAGGCTCCTTCTACTCCCGATGCTTTGAAAGAAGGATTATTCATTTTTTTAGTGCTATTATAATTTTTTTTATTTTCGGCTGTATACGGTTTTACAGTTTTGAAATTGTTTATTGTTGAAATTTTCACTTTATATAATTGCCTTTAGTATACTTATCAACCTTTTTTTTACTATAATTTTGTTTTAAAAGTTCATCACTTTATTTTTGTTATTTAGCCTATGATAGAGTGCAACACTAGATTATATCAACTTAAAGATTAAAAATAAAATTATTTGCTTTTTATATTTTTGTTTTTAGAAAAAATATGCGTTAAATTTTTAAATTTTGTTATTTTTTTAGTGCAAATCCACTTAATTTATAATGTAAAATTTTAAAAAACAGTTATTTTAATAAAAAAAATCAAAATTTTTATTTGAAAAAATTCAACTTTACAAAAATTAATTTCTTTTAGCAAAATTGCTAAATTTTTTGTTTTATGTAAACATGAAACATGGAAGTTAAAATGAAAATTCAAAGAATAAACTTTCCTATAATTAATAACAAAGTGTTCAATAGCCGAGAACATTCAGCTTTGGTGAGCCAAAATTACAATAACAATTCAGATTCTTATAAACAAATAAGCAATTGTTATTACATGCCCGTTAATTTTACTTCCAAACGGCAATATTCAAGTAATATCCCCAAACTGAAAGAAAGACCGTCAAAATTTTTACCATGCAGATTTAACGATTTAACATGCCCTTCTTGCGGTAAAATGATGCTGACTAAAAATAAATTCAGACAAATAGCGGATGAGATGGCTGAATTACCGCCTGATGAATATTTGGATTATTTAGGTCAATATAAAAAATATATGCGTCCGGTTGAAGAAAGTGTATATGATGAATTAACCGCTATATCCAAAGAAAATTCTGAAAAAGATATCAGAACCTTATTAATAGATTTAAGAGATGAAAAACTGCCTATACTTCAAAAAACTCAGAAATATCAGTTAGACAGAATGTTCGAAATTGCCGGTTCATTACCCGCTGACGAAAAAGAGTTATTGGAAGAAAAATTACATAAATTAAATAACTATATTTACAGAACCAATATCATGGCTCCATTCAGCCGTAAATTAATGATTGATAAAATAAGCAAAATAAATATAAGCGATCCTGTTAAATATAAAAAATTACAACAGGCGGCAAAAGCATTCCCGACTTCAAGTGATATGAATTCCGCATGGATTGTTAAATATTCGGGTAATAATAAATACGGCGAGCCTTGGGATTCTTATACAATAGGATTAAGGTTGTTAACCTCCTCAATCCCCAATACAGACCATATTTTGGCTTATTCTATTGAAAATAACCATGATGATATAACAAATTATATTGCCATGCACTCCGGATGTAATACCCAAAAAGAAGATAAAGAATTTTCAAAATGGCTGAATGAAGATAAAGAAAACAGGATTAAATACTTAAAGGACTATTTTTTAGGTGTTCAATCACTTATTGATGACAGAAGACTCGGTAAGAAAAAATACAGACATTATGTTGCATTTGCAACAGAAAGAATAAAAATGTTAACTGACGGTAATGTTCAGATATTCCCCGAAGGAGTATTTACTTTAACCGAGAAGGAAAAGAAAATGCTTAATACTCCGGCTGATATCGAGCAGGACTCTCAACTAAAAAATGATTAAGCAATAACGTTATATTCTTGTATACTTTGAGATGCTGCCTTGGATTTTGAAGCATTATAATTAAAATGTTGCTTCGGAGGGTGATTTGGTGAAGTTTGAGCTATATCGGGATCTCTTAACATGTAAATTTCTTTAACTCTGTCACGTAATTCAAGCGGAGATTTTTTATATAAACCGAGAGCATAATCCATTTCGGGGTCTTTAACTTTTTTGGAGTTTTTTGACCAGAATTTCACTGATTTTTCATATGCATCTTGTTCTTCTCTTACTGATGTATATGCATCTTTGTCATGCGCATGGATTGATTCATGTACTAAATAAGCGGCAATAACCTGAGCTGATGCATAGATGTATGAATCTGATACGGTTATTGTATTTTTTGAATTTTCATATTGCGCAATATTTGAAGCTCCGCCCATAGAATCTGTTTTCCCGAACTGAACGGATACATCTTTTAACCCTGCCATAAATTCAGGCCCCATATATTTAACGGTTAAATCTAATGCTTCTTTTAAATTTTTTTCCGCCTGCTGAGCTTTTTCCTGTTGAGCTTTTTGAGGTGCATACATACTTAACATCATATTTTGCGCACTCAGCATGCTTCTTTTGGCTAAATCATTCGTATTATCAAGATTATATGCTTTTTTGTAACTTTCAAATGCTTTTTTATGCAGTCCCTGCATACTTTGTGAATTGCCTAACTCTATTAAACAGTCCGCATCATCAGGATTATTCTTTAAATATATATTGAAATTTTTTTCCGCTTCTTTATAATTTTTTAATTGAAAATCAGCTTTTCCAAGTTTCCTGTATATGGAATAATCACTCGGATTTTCTTTATTCGCTGCTTGATAATACTTTAATGCTTCTTGAGGTTTATTTTCGTTTAACGCTTTATCACCATTGTTGATATTATCGACATTCTGCGATTCCCCTTTGAATATAGGTTTATAATTTATTGCGGAAATAGATATCATGCACTTTACCTTTCAAAGTGTAAAAAAACAAAAAAAGAATTTTGTTGATAAAAATTCTTTTTTTGTTAAGAAATATTATTTAAATTATTTAAGAATATTTTGCACTGAATAACCTTACAAAAAAGCCTTATGCGGATTCTTATTCTTTATTTTTAAGTGCTTCTCTGACTTTTGCATCTATTTCAGCTTCAAGTTGAGGATTTTCTTCAAATAATTCTTTAACTTTATCACGTCCTTGACCCAGTTTTTCATCATTATAGCTGAACCAAGCACCTGCTTTCTTTATTATGTCCAGATTTACTGCCATATCAAGAATGCATCCTGATTTACTTATCCCTTTTCCGTATATAATATCAAATTCTGCTATTCTGAACGGAGGTGCAACCTTATTTTTAACGACTTTTACTTTTACTCTGTTACCTACTTCTTTATCATCCTTTTTAAGAGTTTCTGTTTTTCTTATGTCTAATCTTATGCTTGCGTAATATTTAAGTGCATTACCGCCTGTTGTTGTTTCGGGATTACCGTACATAACACCGATTTTTTGTCTAAGCTGATTGATAAATATAACAGTTGTGTTAGTCTTACTTACAATACCCGTTAATTTCCTCAATGCTTTGGACATTAATCTTGCCTGAAGCCCCATTTGTTTATCTTCCATTGCACCTTCAATTTCATCTTTAGGTACTAAGGCGGCAACGGAGTCTACAACAACAACATCAACAGCAGCAGAACGTACAAGTTCTTCCGTTATTTCAAGCGCTTGTTCCCCTGTATCCGGCTGTGATATAAGAAGTTCATCCACATTTACACCTAAATTTCTTGCGTATTCAGGGTCAAGTGCATGTTCTGCATCTACGAATGCGGCAATCCCGCCTTTTTTCTGACATTCTGCCACAATATGCTGTGCTAACGTTGTTTTACCTGATGCTTCAGGGCCGTATACTTCTATTATTCTTCCTCTCGGTACTCCGCCTATTCCTAATGCCACGTCTAATGATAATGCCCCTGTCGGTATGGTTTCTACATTGACCGCAGGCTTATCCCCCAAACGCATAATGGAACCTTTTCCAAAATCCTTTTCTATTTTATCTATTGCTACCTTTAATGCTTTTTGTCTTTCTTCAGAAATATTGGAGGTTTCTGTTTCTTTTTCTTTTGTTACCATTTTCTCTTCCCTTTTCTCTACTCTTAAAATTATACCATTTTGTTATTGTTTAATCCAGTTTTGCGTATTTCATTACAATAAAAAAACGGCTTATGCCGTTTTTTTATTGTAATGATTTATTTTTATTGTTCTTTTTGTTCTTTTTTTGAAACTATTTTTTCGGATATTATTCCTGTTAATAATGCGAATGCAGATACTATACCTATGAATGCATTTTTTATCTTTTTATTGCCTTTTAAAACATTTTTAGTTCTTTTTAAATTGTTTTCTATAAAATTTTTAATTCCTTCTTTAAAATTAGGTTTTTCTCCTAATTTAATAAAGTTCATAGCACTTTGTTTTGCCGAGTATTTACCGCATTCGTTTGCTAAACTAAAGTAATAGTCTTGAGCTTTTTCCGCAAAAATTCGGTTAATTTTGTCGCTTTCCGTCTCAAATCCTTTTGATACAATATTTTTTGCCTGAGTTTTAACTTTTGATACGGTTGATGAGGTTTTAGTCAGAAGATTTTGAACATTAATCATACTTATACTGCCTTTCTTTTATTTTCAACTCTATAAAATTACTCAAGATTTAATATTGCTTAAATTTTTTATTTTATTAATAAATCTTAATATTTAATTTGATTTTAATACACTCCGGTATTGTGTTGAGGCTCAAAAAAATTCATATACTAAATTTTGTGCAGAATTAGTTTACTTTATTTATTTAAAATTTTTGAAACATTATTTATTATTTTATGATAGCAATTTATTTTTTTGTTAGAATTAAAAAAAACAGAGTAATTATAGGGGATATTTATGAAAAATAAAATAATTATGTTTTGGGCAATAGTAATATTAACTATTATTTCCATTGTAATTATAAAAGTTAAACCGATACCGTTGGGTTTAGACTTAGTAGGAGGTTCAAGAATAGTGCTTGAGGCTCAAACAACCGATACTATATCTAAAATAACCCAAGATATGATGGACGGTTTAAAATCCGCACTTGAAAACAGAGTAAATGCAATGGGTGTATCAGAAACCATGGTTCAGCAAATGGGTGAAAAACGTTTGTTAATTGAAATACCTAATATTTCAGACCCTAAACTTGCAAGAGAATTTTTAGGTGAAACAGCCGAGCTTGAATTTAAAAAACCTATACTGGATGATAATTCAAATGTTATAGGTTGGGAAGCTTCCGGGTTATCGGGTGAAGATTTAAATAAAGCGTCAGTAGGAACGGATAATGCCGGAAGATGGCTTATCGCACTTGAATTTAACGGAAAAGGTGCACATAAATTTGCTAAATTGACAAGGGAATTCAAAGGGTATCCCATTGCAATATATTTTAACGGTGAAAGTATATCGGAGCCTAATGTTCAAGAGGAAATTAACGGCGGGCATGCTCAAATTACCGGTAATTTTACTCACGATGAAGCTAAAAAAATAGTTGATTTATTAAATGCCGGTGCGCTTCCCATTCCTGCCGAAATTATTGAAGAAAATACGGTAGGCCCGACATTGGGTGCTGACAGCCTTCATAAGAGTAAATTTGCGGGTTTAATCGGTATAGCTGCAGTTATGATATTTATGTTAATCTGGTATCGTGTTCCCGGTTTTATTGCAAATATCGCTTTAATTATATACTCTTTAATAGTATTTGCAATATTTAAAATAATACCCGTAACATTGACACTGGCGGGCATTGCAGGATTTATTCTGAGTATAGGTATGGCGGTTGATGCTAATATACTTATTTTTGAACGAACTAAAGAAGAATTAAAGTCCGGCAGGACGTTGTTTACCGCTATAAATTCAGGATTTGACAGAGCGTTTACAAGTATTTTTGACTCTAATATGTCAACAGTAATTATATGTTTAATTTTATATTTTCTTGGCTCAAATATTGTTAAAGGGTTTGCTTTAACTCTAATGATAGGAGTTTTGGTTAGTATGTTTTCCGCAATTACGGTAACAAAAAACTTAATGCATTTAATGTTCGGTACGGGGCAATTGAAGTACCCTGCTTTATTCGGGCTGAAAGAATCTGATA
Organism: Candidatus Gastranaerophilales bacterium; assembly: GCA_947589115.1. GTDB lineage: Bacteria > Cyanobacteriota > Vampirovibrionia > Gastranaerophilales > Gastranaerophilaceae > Avigastranaerophilus. The sequence goes on from CANPZP010000022.1 coordinate 14,013, forward strand.
TTAACGAAGCATATAATGCTGCTGAAACTCAGAGAGAAAATGCTAAATTCGGGCTGCTTGATTAGCTCTAAAATGTGAATTAAGGAGATTAAATATGGCATACAGTGCTTTAAATACTAAAAAAATTATTGATGTTGTTAAATATAGGTGGTTATGGCTGGCTATTTCGTTTATATTCCTTATGCCGGGACTTATAGCCATGATTTGGTCCATGAAGGTATATCCTACACATACTCCACTTCTTGTAGGTATTGATTTTACGGGAGGTACTATTATTCAGTATGCCGTTAATAAAGACATTTCAACTCCTGAAATAGGTAAAATCAGAATGGATTTATCAGATAATGATATTGAAAATCCGGTTATTCAAATTTTAAAACCTAACAATACCGAGGATAATACGGATATTAAAAATATAATTTCCATAAAAACTAAATTTTCGGCAAATGGTCAAAATGAAACTATTGATAAAGTCACTAGTGTTATTAGTGCCGACTATCCTGATTCACAACTGGTTCAAGTTAATTCCGTGGGCCCGGTTTTAGGTAAACAGTTATTTGTTAACTCTTTGATTGCAATTTCACTTGCTTTACTTGCTATAGTTATTTATTTAACTTTAAGATTTCATTTTGAATTTGCGGTTGTTGCATGTCTTGCACTGTTTCATGACGTGCTTTTTGTCGTAGGTGTATTTTCTATCTTAGGACTGGTTTTCGGCGTTACTATTGACAGTTTATTTATTACGGCGATTTTAACGGTTCTGGGTTACAGCGTTAATAATACAATTGTTGTTTTTGACAGAGTAAGAGAAAATTTAAAATTTTATTCAAAAAAAGCTACTTATGGTGAAATTGTTAATGCTTCCGTTAATCAAACATTAGCCAGAAGCATAAATACTTCTTTAACAACCTTATTAACCTTAGGTGCTTTATACTTCTTTGGCGGTGTTACCACTAAAGATTTCGTACTTGTTATGATTTTAGGTGTTATAATAGGTACTTATTCAAGTATATTCTTCGCTAATGCACTCATAGTAATGTGGCATAATGCTAAGGAAGCTGAAAAAGAAAAACAAGCAAAATAAGGGGAATAATGTCTGAGTTAAAATCTTTAGCGGAATTTATTCGTGAAACTCGGGAAAAAGCCGGTTTATCAGTTTCGGGACTTGCCAAAAAAACTTCTTTAACTATTGAACAAATTGAAGATATAGAGTCAGGTAAAGAACTTTTTCTGCCTGCTACAATACGGCAGAAACTTGCAAAGGGATTAAAGGTAAATCCTTCGGATATTAAGCAGTTTGAACGTATTTTGCTTGTTTCTTATGATAAAATTACCGATGAATATATAAGAAGTATTAAGAAAGCTATTTTAAACGGTGATACCGAAAATTTAAGATGTCCGATTTGTTCAAGTAAGCTTAATGTAAAAATCGTTAAATTAATTGACCTTGAAAATAATATTGCATTGCACCCGAAGGCACAATGCAGTAAATGTTCTTTTCAGATTAAATAATATTTATTTTGCTTTTGCTTTCTTTGAATATAAAGTTAATGACATGCTTATTAAGATATAATCCGTATTATCTGAGAATGCGGCAACATCAAGTTTTGATAACGTTAATAAATACGGAAATGTATTATTCAGTTCCACTAAAAATGATTGCAGTTGAGAATATGTACCGACTAAAAAGAATTTCAGTTCGCAAACATTATAGTCATCGGGAAATTTTTGGTATATTTGGTCAAATGCCGGTTTTAAATCATATTCTATAGAACGAATTAATAAGCCGTTGTATTGAACTCTTTTTATAATATCTTCAAACATATTTCCAAACATACCAAGGTTTTCACCTGTTGCATTTTGATTGGCTTGATATATTTGTTTTATTGCCTTTAATTTCATTTCTTCTTTTGTATTTTCTTCTTTCATTTGCTTGTCTTTTTCGGCAAGCTCTTGTTCTTCTCTTGCGGCATTTTGTTGTTGAATTTTTGCTTCATTATATTTATCTACTAACGGTTTTACACCAAAATATAAGACAGCAACAAAAATTATTACCGAAACTAATATACATAATGGAACTATTTGTTTTTTTAATTGTTTATTCATTTTTTCCTCTAACTATATAATATTTTATATTACAGGCGGTTGAGACGGTGTATCTTCCGCATTATTTTCATGGTTCATATACTGATTTTGGAGTAAATCTCCTACGAATTGTACATCCGTATTTGAAGTTTTTATTTCAAATGTTATTCCGTCAGGTAAAGTAATTGTAGGATCAATCGATATATCGTTAGCTGATAATTTAGATACCATTAAATTATCATCCTTTTCTTTTAATCCTTTAATAAAATTATTTACCGCATCACTTGTACGTGATTCTCCCAATATTCCTATTCCGCCCTGCGGATTTACTACAAATCGTTTAACATATATTTCTGACGGAATTTCCGTGGATAATGCATTATATATATCTATTGCAGCTCTATTATTATCGCTTATTGCTTGAAGTATGGGGAAAATACTTTCCTTATTCTTATCTTGGGATGCTGCATTATTTTTAAATACGTTTATTTGCTCTTCACTTTTACTTTTTGATGTATTAATTTCATTTATTCTGGAAGATAAAAATATATGTATTGCCGCAAATAAAACCAATGCACAAACCAATGCTACTGCTACGCATGCAATAACAAATTTAGTTAAACTTCCTTCCATATCGCCTATTTTAATAACATCATTCGATATTTTTTCCTGAGGAAGGTAATTTAAATCAATAGTGAAATCATCATAATCTGATACTGCGGCACCAACAGCTTCCAATGTTAAATAATCAGCTATATTAGGGTCTATATCCGAATTACCGATTTCTATAAATTCTTCATTTTGATTTGCGCTTTTATTTATATAATCTATCTCTCCGTTAAAAGACAGATTTCTTGCTAATTGTTCCGCATCCACTTCATCTGCTTCACTTATTATTAACAAGGTTTGAGGCGCTACTTTGGATATTGTATTTGAAGCTATTTTCGCTATAACAGAATATACTTCATCTATTGAAAATGATTTTACGGCTAACGGTTCTTCTGAAAATTCGGATAAAACCTGTCCTTTTAATGATAAAGCCACACAGCTGTTTGATGTTACTAATATTACTGTTGCCGTATTATCTTTTCTTATGTATTTATTAAATCTGTCGCAATATATTAAAGTTTTTAATAATGATGAATATGAAGTATCTATTCTTACTACTTCCGCTCCGATATTATCAAAAGCATCCAATATATTTACTATTGTTTTTGCTTGTATTGCTCCGTATACTATATTTTTTCCGGCGGAAGAAGGAATATCTATTCTTCTTATTGCAGGGTCATTTCTTTTAAATATGTATAAATCTTTTAATTCGTCGTTTATTTCATCTTCTATTTCTTGACTGCTTAATGAATTATCTGTACTGTATATCCCGAAATGTACGTTCGGTAAATTTAATGATACACTGCATTCTTCCGGATTTAAGTCTGCCTGTTCGAATAATTCAACAAGAACTTTAGAAAACTCGTTAAAATCCATTATTTCTCTTACGGCATTATTGTATTTTATGCTGTTTGAAACATAACTTACTACTGATTTTGATTTTTCATCTATGTATACAAGTTCTATAAAATTATTGGGAGATACGGATATACCCACATGTATTTTTGTTTTGAATCCTAGTGCTTCTAATATCATACTCTATCAAACCAATCTATTTTCAATATACTAACTTAATTCTTATTATACATATAATATTTTAAAAAATCATTTTTGAAAAGAAACTTAATGAATGACTTTTACTTTAATTACTATATCATATAGTGTATAATAAGTGAAGTATTTAAATTTTATATGGAAAAACGAGAATGAGTGATTTTATATTCGGCAGAAATAATGTTTTTGAGCTACTTAAAGATAACAAAAGAAATGTAAGTAAAATATTATTAATGCGAGGGATGAAAGAAAATTCCAAAATTAATCAAATTATTGAACTTGCAAAAAACAATTCAATAATTTATCAATTTTTACCAAAAGAAAAATTTTATCAGTATAAAGAATATGCTCATCAGGGCGTAATTGCGTTTGTTTCTCCCGTTAAATACTTGCAGCTTGAAGAGTTTTTAGCCCGAAAGAAAGAAAATAAAAAAATTATTATTACTGACGGGGTGGAAGATGCGCATAATTTAGGCTCAATAATAAGAACGGCTGTTTGTGCAGGTTTTGATGCCGTTATTATTCCTTCAAGAAGAAATATTTCAATTAATTCCACGGTTGAAAAGACTTCGGCTGGTGCCGTTAATCTTATTGATATAATTATGGTTAATAGTCTTTCGTCTACGATTGATAAATTAAAGGATAACAACTTTTGGATAATTGCAACCGATATGCGCGCTAAAGATAATTATTATGACATTGATTATTGCAATATGAATTTTGCAATAGTTATGGGCTCGGAGAAAGAAGGGATTTCGGCAACAATTTTAAAAAATGCTGATTTTAAAATAAAAATACCTATGTTAAAAGAGTTTGATTCTTTAAATGTTGCCAATGCGGCAAGTATAATTATTTATGAGACCGTAAAACAATCCTTACAAAATCCCGAGCATGGTGTATAATAATTTTAATACGCAGGGAGGCATAATGTCTGATAATAATGACGAATTTTCAATAACGGAAGAAGATTTGGAAGAAAATAATTATAATACTGATTTAGAAGATGATGATATTGTTTCCGCAATTGAAGAGCCTAAGCTGCCTGAAAACCAAAGTACTGCGGCTGCGGATGATTCGGTTAAAATTTATCTTCAACAGATTGGTAAAATTAAATTGTTATCTAATGATGAAGAACTTGAAATCGCTAAATTAATCAAGGAAAAAAACTCAGAAGAAGCTAAGAAAACTTTAGTTAATGCAAATCTTAGATTGGTTGTCAGTATTGCAAAAAAATATATAGGCAGAGGTCTGTCTTTTCTTGATTTAATTCAGGAAGGAAACATGGGGTTAATGCGTGCTGCCGAAAAATTTGATTATTCCAAAGGATATAAATTTTCCACATATGCAACTTGGTGGATTCAACAGGCTATTACAAGAGCAATTGCCGATAAATCAAGGCTTATAAGACTTCCTGTTCATATGATTGAAACTCTTAGCAGAATTAAAAAAATATCCATGGATTTAACCATTGAAAATGGTACGGCTCCTACTAAAGAAGAAATTGCATATAAAATAGGAATGCCTGTTCAAAAATTATCGGCGCTTATTGAATCTGCTCAAGGAACTATAAGTATTGAATCACCTGCTAATCAAAAAGATGAAAATGCTAAATTATCGGATTTCATTGTGGATGAGTCTACTTTATCTCCTGATACTAAAGTAACTCAAGACAATCTTTTTTGTGATATTAAAAAAATGCTTAATCATTTAAGTGAAAAAGAGCGTAATGTTTTGATTATGAGATACGGCTTAGACGATAACGGCGAAAAGAAAACTCTTGAAGAAATAGGTTCTTATTACGGTGTTTCAAGAGAAAGAATAAGACAAATTGAAAACAGAGCCATGAGTAAACTTAAAAAGTTTTGCAGAAATAATAATGTAAATAAAAATCTTAAAAATTATATTTAATTTTTTTATTTTACCCACTTAAAGCTTTGTACGTACCCGGATTTATTGTTTATATTGCCGTTTATTATGGCTTGGAATGTTCTTGCTTCATAATCTCCGTTTGTAAATGAAGGTATTTTTTCGACATCTTCTATGAAATCTTTTCTTCCGAAATCCAATAGAGATATTCCGGGTATAAGTTTAAAGAATGTATTTAATGATGTATTCCCCAAAGCGCCGAATATAGTTGAAATTTTATTTGATAATTTACCTAGAATTTCCATATCTGCGTGGGTTTTTGCTATATCATAATCTCCTTTTATATATAAGCTTAAGTTTTCTCCGGTTGAGAATATTTCTATATCCTTTGCTACACCGTTTTCAATTATGCAGCTTCCGTTGATATCCGAAAAATACCCCGTTTTTACCAGATTCAATATTTCTAATATACTGTTTATGGTAAAGCCTGTTATTCCGTTTTTTATAATATTACTTGCTCTTAATAAGTATTCCAATGACCCTAATTTCGGCATTCTTCCGTCAAATATATTAAAGTATACAAAGCCTGATAAATTATTTATTTTTTCTTCATTCGTCAAGCCTTTAGTTAATATATAAAGTTTGCCGTTTGCTTTTCCTTCTATTTGATTTTCACCGTCAAAGAGCGTTTGAGCTACATAATTTGAATCTACATTATTAAGTTCAAAAATTCCTTCTAAATTTGTGTTATTTAAATTGTATGATAATTGACCTTCTACACTTCCGTCCCCTACTTCTACGTTTATATTATCGGCGTGGAATATACCCTCTTTGTTAATTGAAAAGTTGCTTTTAAAATTGTTAGCAACCATTGATTTAATTGCCAGCTTTTTAATTTCCATTGAGCCGTTTTCAAGCTCCATTTCAGGTAATTCTATATTATTTTGCCTGCTTTTTTCGTTTATTGCCTGACGGGTTTTATAAAATTCTTCGAGCAATTTATTGTTATCTATTTGTTCCGCATATATATTGATGGATTTAACTTTGGGGATTTTTGTTATATTATTTTCGGTCTGAGCATTTATATTTATTTTTCCGTCGGTTATAAATCCGAATACGTTTAATTTGATATCTTCTTTTTCGGCATTTATTTGTATATGTTTTATAATTGTATCAAAAAGCGGTATATCTATATTCCTGCAGTTTAAATCACCTATTATTTTAGCTGTTTGATTAATTTTATCTAAAGTATATTTTAAATCACAGTTTATGGTTCCCTGTTTTAGTATGGGACTTTGGAATATAAGATTTAATACTTTTGCCGATAAATTTTTATGTGTTTTTATTGTTATTTCTTCGGGAATTATTTTTTTATCTTTGTTTATACCCATTATTCCGTTCATCGTTGCAAATAAAATCGGGTATCTTTTATTATTTTGTGAAAGTACATATTTTATGTAATTAAGTTTTTTTATTATTATTTTATTTTCTTTTATATCTATATTCCCGTTAAATTCACGCTCATCATTTATTTCGCCTATATCCGTTCCGTTATATGTTAATCCTGAATTTTCATATAACTTTAACTTGGGAGCTATACTTATATCCCCTATTGTTCCCGTAATATCTGATGATAAACTTACATCTCCCTGAATATTTATTTTATCCGATATATTTTCCGGCAGATATGTTTTTATAAATCCGTTAGTTATTTTTGATGTAAAGTAACTTTTTATTTTCGGATTTTTATTTATATCTGATAATTGTAAATCCAAAAATATAGGCATATCTCCTATCAGAGCTGTCATATTATCTATAATTACTTGGTTATTATTTAATTTAATATCAAAGTCATCGAATTTAACTGATGTTTTTGTTTTGGGTTCTTCAAATTCCGTATTAAGAAAACTTATTTCACTTTTTAAAATATTGTTATCCAGTGCAAATAATATATTTGCTTCCCCTTTATAGTTTTCAAATCGTTTTATTTTATTTTTTATGTTCTCGGGTAATATTTTTAATTCATCAATATTATTAATATTATCAAGATTGAATTGTATTGCTTCCGCTTTCAAGTTGTATATCGGATTCAAAGTATCGACATGTTTAACATCACCGTTAATATTAAATATTGAATCAAATATATTTGTTTTGACGTTTTCAACTTTCAGTGTTGATTTATCTAAAATAACTCTGCCTGATTCCGCTTTTAGAACATCATCAGAATTATCATTAATAAAATTCATTACGGCATATGCTTTATCCGTTATAAAATCCACGGATTTTGCTTTATATTTAAAATACAAATCATGTTTTGAAGCTATATTATATAAAAATGACAAATCAGGGTAATTTGACGGATACAAATATGACTGAGTTAAAAATTTTATTGTATCTTTCAGGTTAATTGAATTACTTTCTACTGTTATATCCACATCGGGAACTTTTGTTTTTAAATCGGTGATAATTTTACCGTTAATATTTATGGGTGATTCCGAGGAAATCCCTTTTATATTTTCCAAATCAACAACTGTTTCGGTAAAGTTTATTAATCCTTCTATATTGTTGATGGGAGTATAAAAACCTTGAATAAAACAGGTATTATTTAACAGGTTTAAATTACCTTTAACTCTCATATCCGTGAAGGCTTCCTCGGGAGGTAACGGCGGTTCTCCAAACGGAACGGGAACTATTTTTGCCGTTATGTTAACAAATAAATCAACGGGACCATTTGCTTCCGTTATTACCGCTATTCCGGATTTTACATCTTTTAAAAGTTCACTTTTATTTATTATCTCTAATATATCTTTTGATTCCGCTTTATTTGCAGTCAGGTTAAAATTTAAATTGGAATTAATTTTAACTTTGCCGTCAACTTTTAACGAATTATTTTTTACATTTGCACTTTCGCTTTTAAATGTTATAACGTCATCTTTAAAATCCAGTTTCCCGTTTACATTATATATTTCAGAATATAAACCTTTATAAGTTAATCTTGCATTTCTGAATAATGAATAGCCGTCTATATTTACGAAGTCTAAAGAGCCTTTTATATAAACATCAATAACCCCTTTTCCCGTTTTTATGTTCATGTCCGGAATCGGGCCTAATTGGAAATTAAAAACTTTACTTATCGGAACTACTAATTTTTGAGCCAAAGGGAAATCAATGTTTTTTGTTGTTTTAATTTTTACATGGTTTATTCCGTCCCTAAACATATATACGTAACCGTTTATTTTCGCTTTTTGGTTATTATACATATCTATAATAATATCCATATTTAAAATTCGTTTATTAAAAATAATATCAACACTGCCTTTATGGAGTTTATGTAATGATTTATCAAGTATATGAATATTTCTTCCTTTAACCGTTCCCGTTATATCAGGTTGAGGTATTTTGCCTTTGATGTTTAGCTTCCCTTCTACGTCCCCGTATACCCGGTATTTTTTGATTTTTTCTATCGTCTTATATTTTGGCACAAGATTAGGAGGCAGAATTGATACTATATCCTCCGCTTTTGATTCTTTTATTTCCGCATTTATATCTAATTCGGGCGCTTCTTCTTCCAGCTTTATAATACCGTTTGATTTTATATTTATTCTTTTTGCCAAATAGTCCAGTGAATTTACTTTTATTTGATTTGAATCTAAATTTATATTCAAATTTAACTTATTTTCACCTTTTATTTCTATTTTATCCGTCCAATTTGTTTTGTTAAATACTACATCTTTAAATTGTGTGTTTATTGTTATATTATTTTCGCTGTCGGAATCTATCTGCAAATAATCAATTATTCCTTCGGTTTCTTTTATATTCTTATCGGCTAAAACTTGAAGATATGGTAAAAATATACCCATTGTCAGATTATTTATATGTATTTGTGTATCCCTTACGGTATTTTCTAATTCTTTTGTATTTATCGGATAATTTAAATCTGTTTTTATGTCAAAATCACTTACATTATTTTCGTATTTTAATATTCCTTTTGTATTAATACTTATTATTTGTTTTTCCCCGTTGAATTTTAAAGGAGCTCCTTCAATGCTGAAAGATTGAGATGTTTTTTCATCCTTTGCGTTAATTTGATACTGATTTATAAGTAGTTTTGAATTATTGTAAGAAATTTTCAGTTTAGTGTTATCATTTTCACTAAAAATTTTTTGGAAATTAAATATACCATCTTTATCCCTGACTATATTAATTTTGATATTATCGGCAATTATTTTTTTGGGGGTAATTTGTTTAAATAATAAATCCCATAGGGAAATTTGAATCATTAAATCCTGAGCATCAATTATATTATTATTTTCTTTATCTTTTATTTTTATATTATCTGAAAATAATGTAAGATACGGTGTTATATGAGTCTTAATTTCAAGTTTATCAACTTCGGGAATGATATTTGTTTTTTCTTGAACTATTTCTTTTAAATAATTTAAATCCGCATAATTGTTAAAAAGAACAGGAAGCATAAATAAATATAATGTTGCAAACGTTATAATTATTATAATAATTTTTAATAATATATTTTTAAAAAAATTTTTAATTTGCATAAATATTCCAAAACAAAGGGTTAAACAAAGATATTCCTTGGTTGAGTTTTCTTGATTAACTTTAATTATATAATTTACATAATGAAAGTTCAAACACTTTATAAATTTTGCAAAATATATTTATTGGTGTAAAATGAATTATTATATCGGAAGGGAATTTTTTCCCGGCTAATAAACGGCTTATAATTAATATGAATAAATTTATAAATAATAAATTAGCGGTGTTAAAATCGCCTAAATTAATAATAAATATAGTATTAACAGTTCTTTTTACGGTTGTTTTTACCGGAATAATAGTATCAAAATACTTTTTTATACAAAACATTGTCGATACTGATAATACAAGTAAAATCACTGTCACGGCTCCAAAAAACATAGAGGTTATTGACAGCATAAAAACAGAAATGCGTAAAAGAGAAGTTGCGCAAAAAGTTAAACCTATTTACTCTCCGATTGATGATATTTATATAAGTAACAGTTTAAATGAATTAATATCCGACATTAAGAAAATTATTTCCGACAAAAATATGTCCAAAATAAATAAGCATAAAAATTTGGAAGCATATTTTGATTATTCTCAAACATATATAAAATCAATAGCATTATCATATTTGTTAAATACAGATTCTCAAGTTACGGATGAAGTATTTGCGGAATCTGAAAGGGTATTGGGTTTGGTGCTTTCAGAAGGCATTACGGAAGAGGACTTACAAGAAAATACTTTCGAAGGAATAATAAGACGTAATGTTGATTCGAAAATTACCAACAATCAATTAAAGGTAATAACGTCATTACTTGAACAAGTTATAGTGCCGAATATGGTAATAAATGAGCAGGCAACGGCATTAGCGCAAAAAAATGCAAGAGATACCGTTTCTCCAATTAAAGTTAAATTTAATAAGGGAGATACTATTGTAAAAACAGGGGAATCTGTTACTCAAGTAAAGAAAGAAGCTCTCAGCCAAGCAGGATATAATATTTTGAGAATTAATTATTTTGGTGTGTTCGGAATATTCTGTTTGGTTTGTATTGGTATATTTTCCGTTTATTACTATTTGAAATTTTTCGAACCTAAGTATTTAAACAGAAGATATATTTTTATTATTGCTTCTTTATCGTTATTTATGGCGGTTATATCAATATTATTGCCGCCTACTTGGTCTGTATTTTTATTGCCGTTTCCGTTTTTCGCAATAGTTTTATCGGTATTTTTAAATCCCAGATCGGAATTTTTTATTACTGTTACCCTTTTAACTATAATAACTCTATCTTTGCAATTTTCGGCGCTTGCAATGTCGGTATTTATTATATCCGTCGCTGTTTGTACAATAGGAATGAATTCCATAAAATATTCAAGAAGATTTGATTTGATAAAAGTGGGTGTTTATACTTCGTTAGTAATGGCGATTGTAATTTTATGCGTTTATTACGATACTCGATTCGATAAATTAATAAGAGAAATAACCGCAGGTGCATTGAACGGATTTTTCTCCGCTGTTTTTGCTTTAGGTATGGTTCCTATTTTGGAAAATGTATATAAAGTAATAACTATGTTTGGTTTGGCAGAATATGGTGATTATAATCAACCATTATTGAAGAAATTACATGAAACAGCTCCGGGAACTTTTGAACACAGTTTGAGAGTATCTAATTTGGCGGAATCCGCTGCCGAAGCTATCGGGGCAAATCCTATCCTTGCGAGAGTAGGTGCTTTATACCATGATGTCGGTAAAATTAAAAGACCTTTGTTCTTTGTTGAAAATCAAACATACTCGGGTATTGAAAATCCTCATGAAAAACTGCCTCCAAGCTCAAGTAAAATGATTATTACCTCCCATACAAAAGACGGTATAAGCTATGCAAAAGAATATCATATTCCGGAAATAATACAGGATTTTATGCTGCAGCATCACGGTGATTCCTTAGCAAGTTATTTTTATAATCAGGCAGTAGCGCAAGAAGGTGCTGAAAATGTTAAAGAAGAACAATTCCGTTACACCGGTCCTAAACCTCAAACTAAAGAAACCGCTATACTGATGATTGCGGATGCAGTGGAATCTGCATCAAGAACACTAAAAGATCATACTCAAGAAGAAATTGATGCGCTTATTAATAAAATTATTCAGGATAGGTTAAACGATAACCAGCTTTCTGAAAGCCCTCTGACTCTTAAAGATATTAAAATTATTGCTTCTACACTTTCAAGAGTTCTGCGCTCCGTATTCCATAAAAGAATTAAGTATCAGGAAACAATCGAAGATATTCAGGAACGGGAAAATCTAAAACAGGAGAATAATGGTTAACTTTAATGTTTTTATTGAAAATGCCTGCTGTGCTTCTTGTATTGATGAAGTTAAAGTCTATAATGATATTTTAAAAATATCTAGTTTCATTTTTTCTGAAAATTCCGTTATTAAAAATTCCTGTTTAAAAAACTATAATTATACTTCAATCAGCTTTGATATTGTCTTTGTTAATAATGATGAAATTCAAAAAATAAATAAAGAATACAGAAAAAAAGATTCGCCTACCGATGTTATAACCTTTGCTATTTTTGCTGATTCCGATGAAAAATTTATTATAGATGGTGATATTTCTCTTGGAGAAATAATTGTTTCGGTTGATAAAATTTATGAACAATCAAAAGAAAATAACGTCTCTTTTGATGAAGAACTTTATTATATAGCTGCTCACGGTATTCTTCATTTACTGGGATTTGATCATAATACTGACAAAGATTATGAATTTATGGTTGAACTTCAAAATAAATCTAAGGAGCTTGTTGTATGACAAAATTTAAATCTTCAAGTATAAAAGAGAGCGTTTCTAATGCAATCCACGGCTTAAAGCTTGCCGTTTCTTCCCAGCGTAATTTTGTTATTGAAGTTTTTGTTTCTATCCTTGTTATTCCCTTTGCCAT
>CANPZP010000023.1 GCA_947589115.1 Candidatus Gastranaerophilales bacterium
CCGCCACGGGGGGGGGTAGATTTGATGCTTATTTTCCATATTCTCTCTCCTTATTTCCTTCATGACTTCTTATTTTAACACTTATTTTATTTTTAATCAAGCCTAACAGTTATTCTATACCAAATTTAAAATTTACACAGTTAACTTATCGCAAAATTTTATCAATCAATTTAGAGTAATTATGCAAGATAGTTTGAAATTTCATTATGTATAGAAATTTCATTAGAAAAGGAGAAAATTATGGGAACAGTAGAACCGATTCGAAATTTACAAGACATCAGAAAGATTGAAGAAATTTTGGAAAAACGAAGTAAAAGGAATCTGCTATTTTTTACAATAGGAACAAATTGCGGCTTAAGAATATCGGATATATTAGCACTCAATGTTAAAGATGTAAAAAATAAGAATTTTTTAGAAATAACAGAGAAAAAAACAGGTAAATATAAAAAATTTCCGATAAATTCCAAACTAAAGCCAATGTTTGAGGAATATACGGCAAAAAAAAGCTTGGATTCTCCCTTATTTGAAACTAAATTTAAAAATCGTTTAAACAGAGTTACGGCATATTTCATAATACGAAGCGCTTGTATTGAAGCAGGTTTGGATGATAATTTCGGAACACACACAATGAGAAAAACTTTCGGATACCATCATTATAAAAAATTTAAAGATATTGCCATGCTCCAAAAAATTTTTAATCATTCTTCTCCGGAAATTACATTAAGATATATTGGAATTGAACAAGATGAAATAGATAAAAGTTATTCAAATTTTATAATATAAATAACTAAAATAAACGGATTAAGATTAGCTGAGTAAATCACTAGATATAGTGCAGGAAAAAAGAACACATCGGATAGCTAAAAACCCTTTTATTTATTTTGATACTTTATAAGTCTTTTGTATTCAAAAAAATTACATACTTTCTTTATTAAAGATAACATAAATAAATATAGTTTTTCTGATTATTAATAAAATGTAACAAACCAAAAAACATAATAAAAATATTCTTAAAACTTAATATTTATAACCCTCAATACAAAAGACTTAAAATGTATCAAAAAAATATTTAAAATAATAGGAAAAGAAAAGTCAATTTCTCTTTAAAACACAGGCTATGAGTAATATTCAGGATATAAAACCAAAATTGGGGATACCGAGAGCTATATCTTATTATAATAATTTCCCTTTCTATTATGGATTTTTTAAGTCATTGGGATTTAATATTGTTATATCCGACAAAACAACAACAAAATTAATAAATGACGGAGTAAAACTCGTTGTATCTGACACTTGTCTACCCATTAAAGTATTTGCGGGACATATAATAAATTTATTAGATAAAGGCTGTAATACAATATTTGTACCGTCTATACAGTCTACGGGATATAAGATAAACAATTGCAGTAAGGTTAGAGGTCTGCCCGAAATAATAAGAAATATTATAAACCGTCCGTTTAGAATGATAGAACCGACATTGGATAAAACGGAAGGTTTGGGAATAAAAGAATTTTGTTTTGAAGCGGCAAGGCAGTTAAATATCAAAGACGAAGAGTTGATTAAATCTTCAATGGATGCCGGCTGGTGTATGTATAACAATTTCATTGAAATGGCAAGAGAAGGTGTTTCTCATAAAGAAGCAATGGAAAATGCAATATCAGGAAAACGCACAAAAAAGAAAATAGAACTGGTTAAACCGCTTTCTGTTGTAATAATGGCTCACGGTTATAACTTATACGATGAAAGAATATCCATGAATCTTTTAAAGAAATTAGAAAAAATGGGAGTTAAAGCGTATACCTCATTAAACATAACAAGACAAAATGCAATTGACTCCATACACCGATTGGATGAAATTCAATATTGGGCAAATGAACTGGATTTAACGGGAACGGCAGCATATTATATGCTTAATAATAAAGTAGACGGGATTATAGCCTTATCTGCGTTCGGGTGCGGCCCTGATTCTCTTATGGTGGATGAAATACAATACCATGCAAAAATGAGGAATATGCCTATGCTTCATTTAACTATTGATGAACATACAGGTGAAGCAGGTATCCTAACAAGGCTTGAGGCATTTGTGGATATGTTAAGCCGTAAAAAGCGTAAAGAGTTTCAAAAAGAACAGCCTAAAAATAAAGCGGTTATTAGTAAAATCAATGAGAAGAGAGTATTAACAAATATATAATGACAGAGAATAAGAATAAACAATGTAATACTTACCGATATATGGGTGCAATACACATTCACTCAATATTTTCTGACGGAACCGGCAATATTGACGAAATCAGCAGAGCCGCCAAAAAAGCAGGGTTAGATTGGATTATAATTACGGACCATAATTCTCTTGATATTGAAGAAGGTTATTATAACGAAGTTTGTGTTATTAAAGGCGAAGAAATTTCACCTTTAAATGATAATCATTATTTAGCAATAGGGATTAGAGAATGTATAAATTCCGATAATCCCGCAGAATTTGTGAAAGAAGTTAAAAATCAAGGCGGATTCGGTTTTGCTGCCCATCCTGATGAGGGTATTAACAAAAAGGGATTTCCTCGTAACAATAAATACTCTCCTATTAAATGGACAAATAAAAACATACTGCCTGACGGAGTTGAAATTTGGAATTGGTTTTCTCAATGGTGTGATAACCTTAATGATAAAAATATTTTTTCTTTAATATACTCATTTCTTTTCGGAAATAATTTAGTTAATGAACCTTGTAATGAAACTTTGAAATGGTGGGATGAATTAAACGCTAAACAGGAAAAAATTATTCCTGCAATCGGAGGGGTGGATGCTCACGCATTTAAAGTAAAGGACTATTTTATTCCCGTTAAAATATTTTCTTATGAAAAAATGTTCAAGACTATTACAAACGTTTTAATTCTTGATGAACCTTTATCTGATGATTTTACAATCCGAAAACAGCAAATCACGGAAGGATTAAAGAAGGGGAATAATTTGATAATCAACAGGGCTGTAGACAAAATTCCCCCTGAAATAACCCCGAGATGCGGAGAGAGTATTAAACTAAAAGAAGCTGAATATTTGACAATTAAAACAAATAAAAAATCAACGATTAAAATAGTTCATAACGGCAGAGAGATATGCAATAAAATTGCACATAATTTTCAATTACTGTTAAAAGAAGCAGGTAAATACAGAGTGGAAATAAGAGTGGGAAAGAAGGGGTTTGCGTATACAAATCCTATAATAGTGTACTAAATATGAAAGCGAAAATAAGCGAAGAACAACTGAATAAATACTCCAAGAATATGGATAATAATATATCCGCTAAAGATAGGATTATAGCTTGGCCGAGAATGGGAAGAATTGATATACCGCTTAAGGCTTTATTGGTTTCATTAGGTGCAAAAGTTATCATTCCTCCCGCTAACAGTAATGAAGCTTTAGAGTTAGGTGTAAAAAACAGTATAGAAGGTATTTGTGTCCCTTATAAATTAAATTTGGCAAATTACATAATGGCGCTCAATCAAGGAGCTAATACATTAATGATGTTTCAAGCTCCGGGGTCATGCAGACTGGGTAATTATACAAAAATGGCACAAAAAACCCTAAAAAGAATGGGTTATGAATTTGATATGGTTATTTTTGATATGTATCAAAGCAAGATGAAACAAACTCTTCAAGCTTTTTGGCATGTAACGCATTGTTTAAATCCGTTCAAATATTATAAAGGTTTCAGCCTTGGATTTAATAAATTTTTTGCGGTGGATGAGGCTCAAAAACAGTTATTTAAAATAAGACCAAGAGAAATAAATAAAGGCGATGCCGAAAAATGTTATAATAAATGGTTAAAAATAATAGACGAAACAAATTCAATATGGAAGGCAAAATCTTTAGTCAAAAAAATCAAAAAAGATTTCAAAAATATTCCGATTGATGATAAAAAGTTTGTACCTAAAGTCTTTCTGCTCGGTGAATTTTTTGTAGTATTAGACCCATATATAAATCACGACATTGAAAAGATCTTAGGGGATATGGGTATAGAAGTTGAGCGTCAAATATGGTTTGGTGACTGGCTTGAGGGAGTATTAAAACCGTCTTTTTTGAATAAAAAAGAATCACATAGAGCAAGATGCGTAAAATATGCAAAAGATTATATGAAAAGACCTATTGGCGGTGAATGTATAGAAACTATAGGAGATACTGTTTATGCCGCAAAAAACGGTATTGACGGAGTAATTCATTTATTGCCGTTTTCGTGTATGCCGGAAATAGTTTCACAAAATATTTTAAATAAAGTTTCAAAAAATGAAGAAATACCTGTATTATCATTAGTTCTTGATGAACAAACAGGCAAAGCAGGCTATATTACAAGAATTGAAGCTTTTATAGACCTTATAAAACGCAGAAGAATTAAAATAAATGAAATAAATAAAGATAAAAAGGAAATAATTAATGTTTAAAAAATCAAGAAATAATATGACATTAGAGAGGTTAAAATACTACCGTCATTTGGGCGGCGGAGCAATAGAGTGTATACAAAGCAGATTATCAAAGAATCCTAAGCCATTATGTTTTTCATTAATGGTTACAAGTGCATGTAATTGTGACTGTGATTTTTGTTTTTGGAAACATAAAAAAGGACAGGATGATATGCCTACAGAGGAGATAGTAAGACTGTTAACAGAAGCAGGGCAAATCGGGTATATGGATTCAATACTTTGGGGCGGTGAACCGCTTTTAAGAAAAGATTTTACAGAAATATGTAAAGCCTCACATGATGCCGGACTTTATACAAAGATTGCAACAAACGGCTATTATTTGGAAGATAATCCGGGGTTTGGAGAATATACAGATTTAATGTTTGTTTCTTTGGATGCTATAGGTAAAGCTCACGACGATATCCGTCATATGCCCGGGATTTGCGATAAAGTTATGAAAGGTGTTGAATATCATAAAATTCATTCACCTAAGATGAGAATATATGTATGTTGTACGGTATCCGCTCAAACCGACTTTGAACAAATAAAAGAAGTAGCCCAATATTGTAAAGATGCTGATATTTTACTTTACTTTACGGTAAATAAATCAAACCAAGAATTATCTGAAGCTCAAAATGTAAAAGATACGGAATTAGAAGCTGAACAGTTGAAAGATATTTTTATAAAAATTAAAGAACTGAAAAAACAAGGTTATCCCGTCAGAAATTCATATTATTTTATGGATTACATAATTGCAAAAAAGAATTATTATGAATGCCACTGGCCAAGGATAGCGACTGTCATATATTCAAATGGCGAAATGCTTAGATGTTATGACAGAAAACCTTATATTACGGTAAAAAACAGACCGTTAAAAGAAGTAATAAAAGACCCGTTATTTATAGAAACGGTAAACAAGTGTAAAGACTGTAAACTTGCTTGTGTCGGCAATTATGCGCTGGATGCTTCGGGGCTTTGGAAACTTGAATGGACTGCAATTAAATCTTTAATGGAAATTGCTATTACATAATATAAAATGTTGTTTGGATGATAGTAAAAAGGATAAGGTAAAAATAATGAAAAAATTTGTATTATTAATATTATTAACTGTATTTTTTATTTGTCAGGGAAGCGTTGTTTATGCTTATAACTATAAGTATAACAGAGTTAAAGCGCTCATAAATAACAAGGTTGAAGATGCTGAAGCAGATGCATTTTCAAATAATTACCAAAATTTATCAAATACGGTTAAATATCCGCAATTAAGCAAGATTGAAAAATTATTTAACGGAGAGGAAGTGGATTATACAAAAGAACCTTTAGTTCAGGTAGGTTATGACCTTTTTACCTTATCAAACAAAGCAGCTTCAAATTCAACAGGAAAATTTGATAATAATTATAAGTTGAGTATCGGAGAGAAAATAAATGCATATTTATACGGTGACTCAGTAGACGTTATGGCAATTTCAGGGTCAAACTTACTGAGTTCTGTTGTACAAACGGAAGTCGATTCAAAAGGGAATATATTTATTTCCGGGATTGGTGTAGTTCCTGCCGAGAATAAAACAATAAGCGAAGTTGAAAATGCCATGAATACTATGGCAAGAGCAAAATACAGAAGTTTAAAAATAAAATTAAATGTTGCATCAGGTCAAGATTTCTCGGTATTTGTATACGGTCAGGTTAATACTCCGGGAAAAGTTGTTATAAATAATAATTCATCAATAATAGATGCGTTAGGTGCAGCAGGCGGGGTTAAAAAAACCGGTACATTAAGAAAAATTGTTTATACAAGCGGTAAGAAAACAAAAGAAGTCGACTTATACAAAGCGATATTTTCGGGAGCGGACGACAATATTATTTTAAGACCTAATGACAAGATTTTTGTCGGAGGAATAGGGAATGTAGTAGCATTGAAAAACGGAGTATCCGTTCCTGGTATATATGAAATAAAAGAAGGTGAATCTCTGCAAAAAATAGCTTCATATGCAGGCGGATTACTTCCGGGGACACAAAAAAGTGATGTTGTTTTAACCACTCTAAATTTAGATACACTTGAAAGAAGTGCAAATAATGTAAGCTGGGCAGAAGCGAACCAAACAAAATTACAAACAGGAGATATCATAGAATTTAGAGAATTATATAATACTGCTGAAAATACGGTTACATTGCAGGGGAACGTTAAACATCCGGCAACATTTGCATATAAAGAAGGTATGCGATTATCAGATATTTTACCGAATGAAAAAGAATTGCTGGAAGAAACCTTTATAACTCAGGCAGTTATAAGGAGAGTTTCAGGAAAAGATAATACAATAGAAACTATTCCTATATTCTTAAAAGAATTTTTTGCGGGATTGAATGATCCAATATTGCAGCCAAGAGATATAGTTAATATTTATAAGAATACGAATACGGATTTTGTTGATGTATTTGGTTGTATAAGTACGCCAAAACACCTGACTTATGTACAAGATATGAGGCTTGATGACGTATTAACCGATATTCAGTTTATTGATTCAAAAATTGTTGAAGAGCAAAATGAAAAAACCAATGAAGGAAATGACCCGAACGAAAAAGACGTTTCTTTAAAAAGCGAAAATAAAACGACATTAACAGGCGCAACAACAAACAGCAGTGAAGTAATTTCTGCGGAAAACGTTGCGGTTGAAATAATGGGGCAAGACGGTTCCACGCAGGTGTATTATCTTTATGACATTATGATTAACGGAAATACAATAAAAAATATAACTTTAATGCCGGGAGATAAAATATTTTTCAGAACATTAAGAGGAAACGAAAGAATAAAGAATGTAAAAGTTTCAGGATTTGTAAAACATCCGGGAGTATTCAAGTTTGTTGAAGGTAAGAAGCTTACCGATATGATACTGATGGCTGACGGGCTTACTGATGATGCAGATTTAAGAGGAATAATATTTACAAGAAGAAATATTCAATCAAAACAAGTAAACTTGGCTCAAAAAAACAATGACAGAGATATTAAATTATTAGAAGGTCGTCTTGCAAGCGGAATAAAACAGTCAGATTCAGCCATGGCTTCTAAATCAAATATGATAGAAATATTAAAAGAAGAACAAAATGATTATCATAGGCAATATAACGGTCAAATTGCGCTAAACATAAAAAACAATAATCTTAAAAAGATAAAAGATATTGATAATATTGAAGTACAGGATGGCGACGAAATATATATTCCGAGAATTTCAAATCACGTCAGCGTAATCGGAGAAGTATATAATGAACAATCTTTTGCATATAAAAAAGGTAAAAAAGTAAAACACTATATAAAAGAAGTCGGAGGCTATACTCCGAATGCCGCAAGATTTAGGATATACAAAGTAGGAGTAAGCGGCAGAGCTGAAAAAGTACACGGCTGGACAAAAGTTGCACAAGGCGACACAATAGTTGTTCCGAGAAAAATTGCAGGTAATGAGTGGTTAACACCAATTTGCGATACTTTAAGAGGAATAGCGTCAATATTAGCATCAGTATTCGTAATAACTAATATATAGGGGATTTGATGTTTAAAAATTTATCAAAATCAGTTACTATAATGTTTATATATGATTTACTTGTATTTTCACTTGTAACAACATTTTGGTATTTGAATTTTAAGATTTTAAGTTTATATTACGTACCTGTATTGTTAATTGTTATTACAGGTATAATATCGCTGTTCCTAAAAGGGAATTACAAAATAAGAGAATTTAACATTACAATAAAAAATACATATTTACTATTTGAAGGAATAGTATTTGCACATATTCCCGCTCTTTTATTGTTGTTCTGGGTAAACGGTTTAACCGTAGAAAAATTTATGCTTGTAAATATTTTGACAATCTTTGTCTTGTTATGGGTATATAGAGCGTGTTTTCACTATTATTTGTTTAATATAAAAAATATACAAAATATTCTCATAATAGGAACTGATAAAAGGGCAAGGGTAATAGCAGACGAAATAAACTCAAAGAAAGCTTTAAGAATGAGGGTTGTCGGTTTTGTAGAAGAAAATCATCAAGAAGAAGAATTTATAACCGATAAAAATATTTTAATATACAAATCACCTGAAAATCTTGAACTTATTGTTAAAGAAGCGAATATTGATATAGTGGTAATAGCCCAATCGACAAAATTGATTATTACATTGCCTGAAAATATTAAACTATATAAAATGCCTGATTTTTATGAAATGGTTACAGGAAAATTTTATATAGATGAAAAAACCATAACAGAATTATACTACCAATTTGTCAAGAAGCGAAGTAAGAGATATGAGGCAGCAAAGCGGGTATTTGATGTAGTGAGTGCGTTAATAATAGGGACGGTAACATTACCTATAATGGTGATAGCTGCATTGATAGTATATATGAGCGACAAAGAGAATCCAATCTATACGCAGATACGAATAACAAAGGACGGTAATAGATTTAAGTGTTATAAACTAAGGACAATGTACTCAAATTCTTATATCCCGAAAAATCTTGATAAAGGTGGTTATGCGGATTCACAAGATAAGGATGATAGAGTTATACCATTTTGCAGATTTATAAGGAAAGCGAGATTGGATGAAATACCGCAAATGATAAATATAATAAAAGGAGATATGTCAATAGTAGGACCGAGAGCGGAATGGGAAGAGGTAGTAAACATATATAAAGAGAAGATAGCATATTACGAGTGCAGAATGTGGGTAAAGACAGGCTGGACAGGATGGGCACAAATTAATCAAGGACATTGTATCAATAACCAAGACGTTGCGGAAAAGTTGCAATATGATTTATATTATCTAAAAAATAAGAATATTTTGACTGATATTTCTATATTAATAAAAGCTGTTTTTCTTGCATTAAGTTTAAGACATGCATAAATATGATAAAATGTAAAAATATATGATAATATCAATCCTGCAGAATATATTTATTAATTAATACATACTTGAATACCTAAATATATTATGCTTCAATTGATTAAAACTAAGGAAATAGAAAAAGATATAAATTAATAATGTAAAGATGAATAATTTATTATATATAGCACCTCAAGATTCATATCCATATACTGATGGCGGAAAAGTTGGAATTTTTTTTCCTTTAAAAGAATTTGCAAAAAATTTTAATGTCTATTATGCATTTTTAACTAATAATATAAAAGAAGATATAACGACAAAATACAATAAATATAATATAAAAGCTGTCCCTTTTGAATTAAATTTGATTGATAATTATCTTTATTATCCAAAAACTTTATTTTCAAATTTGTCCTTTAAATTTTCAAAATTTTACAATAAAAATTTTTTAGATAAATTATCAGAATTAGTAGAAAGAGAAAATATTGAAATTATTTGGATTTGTCACGCTCAAATGGCAAAATATGCTATTGAATTAAAAAAACAATATCCTCATTTAAAAATTTTTTTAAGAGAACACAATATAGAATATAAATTAGTTAAACAATACATTAAAAGCACTTCGAATATTATTATAAAAATATTCGCTTTTATAGAGTATTGTAAGACAAAAAAGTACGAAATCGCTTTATGGAATAAATTTGATAAAGTATTTTTCATATCAGATGATGATATAAATACCGCAAAAAAATATAATAAAAATATTGATAATACAAATTTAATTTATGACGGAATGGAATTAATAAATATTGATAAAAATATTGAAGTTGAAAATAATTCATTTATTTTCACCGGCAGTCTTAATTCTTTCCAAAATGAAAATAACTTAAAATACTTTATAAAAAATATCTGGATTCCATTTGTAAAAGAAATACCGGAAGCGAAATTTTATATAACCGGTAACGAAGAAAATTTTTTAATGTCAAAATTAGAAATGACAAAATTTGAATTTAAACAATATAATATTATAAATCTTGGGTTTGTAAATAATATAAAAAATACAATATTATCAAAACAATTTGTTGTTTCACCTACCTTATACGGCAGCGGAATAAGATTAAAAGTTTTAGAGTCCTTATCACTAAAGAAAGTTGTTTTTGTAACAGATATAGATTATACAATGGTAAACTGTTTTAAAGATATGGAAAATATTGTACATTATTCTAATGCAAATGATTTCCTTCAGAAATATAAAATGATAAAATTAAATTCTGAATTATATTCTAAAATATCAAACAATGGATATAACCTTATAATCAATCATTTAAACTGGAATGAATATATTAAAAGAGCAGAAAGTCAGATGAATGTATGAATATAGTTATAAAAAATCGTTTTATATTAATAATATTATTTCTTTTTATAGTCTTACAAGATTTTGCCATAAGGATTGGTGAATTTGTAGTTCCTTATCACTTTTTTGCTATTTTACTATTTATATCATATTGTTTTATCAGGTATAATAATTTAGTTTTAACAAATTTAAAAAAATTATATAATACAAAGACCGGTAAATATCTAACTTTTTTTATTATATGGATAATATTGGGTGTATTTGTTTCTATATTAACCGGAAATTTTATACCTAAAAGTTTTTTTTCAAATTTCTTAGGGAACTTTTTATGTTCTAATTTATTTCCGTTCTTAATACCTGCATTGATTGTTCCATTTTTTATAGAATATAAAAAATTGTGTAAGTTTCTAATAATATTATATTTTTGTGTATTTACACTTGGCATAATAGAATATATTGCTAATACATATGATATTACTTTTATACAAAATTTATTCAGTACTATAGTAAATAGAGTTGCTACTAAAACTGAAACAACAAGAGTTTTTGTAATTGCATATAATAAATTCAGAATTTCAGGAATATTTCAGGAACCCGGAGGTTTTGCGGCATTTATATTTATAAGTTTACCATTAGTTTATTTTTTATGCACTTCTAAAACAATGTGGCTAAAAAATAGAGTTATGGATTATATAATAAAAATATCTACATTAATACTTATGCCTATTTGTCTTATCGGAACACAATCACCCATAAATTTATGTTTTGTACTTATTTTCCTCGGCTTTATTTTTGTAAAAAAAATTATTACAATAAAAATAAAACATAAAGCAATTATTCTTTTATCTTGTCTTGGTATTACTGCTTTAATTGCAATAATGACAATAAATATACTTTCCTTAAAAAATATTGATATCACGGATACATATCTTAATAGAATTGTAAAAGTAATAGATACATTTAGAAGTATGACATTACTTGTTGCGGCAGAACCATCTTTAGCTACAAGAATCGGAAAATTTTCCGGTGCATTTACAATTGCTTTAAAGCATCCGATATTTGGAATCGGTTTTGGAAATATTATGAAAGAATGGCCTAATGCGGTTTTATCACTACCTTTTACAATAACACCTGAACTTTTTAATGATGCAATTTTAAAAAGACCGACAGCGGCTGGAGTAATGTTTTGGAAATTATCAGCAGAAACCGGTTTTATCGGTACAATTTTATTTTATCTCTTTTTAGCTAACATTGCATATACTGCTCAAAAAATTAAGAAATATTATACCGGATATTTATATAATTTAATAAACAATTTGCAATTATCTTTAATTTTATATATTTGCGTTTCTTATTATATTTTTCTGCAACCTTTTATGTGGGTATATATCGGTTTATTAGAATCAATGATATTGCATTATAAGATATTTAAAGCAAAATCCCAAATTGATATGATAAATAAATATAAAACTGATTAATCAAGTGTTGTATTCGGCTTAACATTAGTACACAAGCTTATTTTCTGCACATTTGTTCAGCGAACTACGTTCTAAACTTTTAGAATTCATTTAAAAATTTTTCTAAAATAAACACAGTTTATATTTTGCTATTTTGTTATCCAACTTTCAGCACCGATATTGGTAAATCTGAATCTTCTGAATTCTCCTCCCAACTTCGAAAGTTCATTAATTACTTTATACCTTGAATTATTCGGGCAATAAAACATAAAGAACCCGCCTGCCCCTGCACCTGAAATCTTTCCTCCTGTTGCACCGGCATTGATTGCTGTTTCATAAATATTATCTATTATAGGATTTGTTATTGAATCAGATATATTCTTTTTACTTTCCCACCCAAATTTTAAAAGTTCACCCATTTTGTTAATTTTACCTGTTAAAAGGGCTTCTTTCATTTCATAAGAATATTTTTTTAACTCATGCATTGCCTCAATTGCTGTGTGGTTTTTACTTTTCACATTATTAGCCTGATTTTTAATAATTTCAGCCGAAAGTCTGCTCGTTCCCGTGTAATATAATAAAACATTAAATTCTAATTCGTTTATATATTCTTTTTTGATACGCAGAGGATTTACAAGAACTTTTTCACCATTAAACTCCATAAAATTAAATCCGCCAAAAGCAGCGGCATATTGGTCTTGTCTGCCTCCGGCCATTTTTAAATCTTCTCTTTCAATGCTGTATGCAAGGTTAGCAAGATCATATTCTCCTAACGGCAAATTTAACCATTCCTGAAAAGCTTTCAATATCGTAACAACCAACGTAGAACTTGAACCTAATCCGCTGCCCGCCGGAGCATCAACATATGTAGTTAAAGTATAACTAAGGGGCTTTTTCGTATAATCTTTAACAATCCTGTTATAAACCCCTTTTAAAAGGTCAAATTTCCCGTCAATTTCAAGATATTTTTCTGAATTAAATTCAGCATATTCAACTCTATCCTCGCACCTGAACTCAATTTTACCGTCATCTCTCGGTTCAATTGTTGCATAAGCATACATATTTATACAGGCATTTAAAACTGTACCTCCAAATTCATCACAATAAGGGCTGACATCTGTTCCTCCGCCCGCTAAACCTATTCTTAAAGGTGCTTTTGCTCTTATAATCATTTTCTTACTCTCTATTCTTAAACATACCTTCTTCTACTAAGGCACATAATATATGCGCAATCATTATATGAGATTCTTGAATTATGGGAGTACTCTCTGAAGGTACATTAATCGTATAATCACAAAATTCATTCATTTTACATACTTTTGAACCTGTTAGCCCGACTACTGTAACATTTTTTAATTTAGCACTCTCTATTGCTTTTATTATGTTTTTTGAATTTCCGGAAGTCGAAATTGCAATAAATACGTCGCCCGAATTAGCGTTAGCTTCAATTTGCCGTTTAAATGTATCTTCATAACCATAGTCATTACCAATTGCGGTTAAAATAGACGTATCTACAGATAAAGCAATGGCACTAAGGGCAGGGCGGTCAAAATAGAATTTAGAAACAAGTTCACCTGCTATATGCTGAGCATCGCCTGCTGAACCTCCATTTCCAGCTGTCAAAACCTTTTTATTTTTTTTATAAGCATCAACGATAACAGATGCAATACTTTCAATTATTTTTAAAATCTTTTCATCATTTAAAATTTTTGTTTTAGTTTCTATTGAAGATTTAATATAATCTTTAATATTCATATATATTTCCTTATATTATCTCGCATTTTAAATAGGGAAGTTTTATGTTATCAATATCAAGTTTATCTCCCAGCATAATTGAATTTTTAAGGTCAATTCTTAATTTTTCGCAAGCCTGTAAAATCATACCCGGGTTTGGTTTTCTTAAAAGCGTGTCATAAGAATATTCTTTTATAACGCCATCTTTATGATAAGGACAAAATTCAATATCATCAAATGTTATACCTTGTTTATGATATACACTTTTAATTTCCTCAAATCCTTCCTGCATTTGTTTCAATGAAAATTTGTTTTTTGCAATACCTGCTTGGTTCGTAACCATAATAATATGGTAATTTTTTTCTGCATAAGATTTAACTATATCAATAGTTGAATTAATTAAATTGAAGTTTTTTCCGTGAGGATAGGTTGTGTTTTCAATTATTGTCCCATCTTTATCTACAAATAAAGCCGGCTTTGTTTCTTTTTTTATCCAATTTGGAATAAGTTCCTGAGCTTTATAATAATCTTTGGGTATCCCTATATCTATAAAACATCCGCCTATCGGCAGAGCATATATTTTATTCTCATTTATTAATTTAGGGAATATTTCATTTTCTAATGATATTTTTTTATTTTTATATAATTCAACAAAAGGAAATAAAGTTTCTTTTTTAAAATAATAAATACCGCCATTAATGTAGCCGTCAATCCTATCTTTAGGCAGGTTCCCTTTTTCAATAAATGTTTTTATTTTATAGTTTTCATCAATTTCAACAAAACCGTATCTTTCGATATTATTTGAATATCTTAAAGCAATCGTACAAGGTTTATTTTTAGAAAAATATTCTAAAATAGAAAAATCTATATCAAAAAATGTATCACCATTTATAACAAAAAACTCATCATTTAATGATTTTAAGGCATTTAAAATTGCCCCGCCCGTTCCCAGAGGACTTTGTTCATTAATAAAACAAGCACCTTTAAGGTCTTTAAAATGTTTTTCTATTGACTCTGATTTATACCCTGTTAAGAAAATAAAACTGTCAAAATTTTGAAGTTTTAATTGTGTAATAATATAATCTAAAAAAGGCTTATTTGAAATTGGAGCCATCGGTTTTGGAACATCAGCGATAATATGTGCTAAGCGAGTTCCAAAACCACCTGATAATATAACAGCTTGTCTCATTCTATACATCCTAATCGATAATATAAATATTAGCATAAAATTTAGAAATCTTTTAAATATTTCTCTGGTTATATTTATTAAATTATTATAATTATAAATATTTCACTACTATATAAAACTGGTAATATTTTTATCAAACCATTCTTTAAACATTAAGCGTTTTTATTATTATTTTTTCCCATTCATCTCCAACTTTTTTCCAAGAAAAATTTTCTAAAATAAATTCTCTGGATTTTTTTGAAATTTCATGATTAAATTTTTCATTTTTTATTAAGTCAATTACTTTTTGAGCATATTCTTTGTTATTTCTGGCAATAAGCAGAACATTTTCATTTGCCCCTATTCCTTCAGCACATTCAGGAGTTGTAACAACAGGAATTTCCATAGACATTGCTTCTAATATTTTATTTTGGATACCACCTGAAATTTTTACAGGACAAATTGAAACCTTACATTCTTTCATATATTCTCTTACATCATCAACTTTTCCGGTTATTTCAATTTCGTCAATATTATTAAAAGTTTCAAATAATTCTTTTCTTGGGTTTGCACCGATTATTTTAAATTTTATATCAGGAATCTCTTTTTTTATTATAGGGAGTATTTCTTTTCCAAAATACAAGACAGCTTCTGAATTGGGAATATATTGCATAGAACCAACAAAACATATTGTATTTTTCTTTGAACAATCAATAGGTCTATAATACTCAGTGTCTGTTGCTAACCCTATAATCTCACACTTATCTGTATTCGTAAACTTGGATAAATAATTCTTATCAATCTTTGAAACAAGAATTTGAGCATCTGTATACTTACATGATAACTTTTCATAATTTTTGACTTTTAAATATTCAATACCAATTTTAATTTTATCCAACAAGTTAGATTTTTCTTTAATTCTGCGCTCATACATCATTGATATTGCATCACACAAATGAATAATTTTTTTTATATTTTTTATCTTCTTTAAATATGGGAATGAACGAGTTATATATCCTATAACAATATCATATTGTCCTGTTTTAATTTCATTCTCTATAATTTTCTGCATTTTTTTATTATAATAATATTCAACAATAAATGGCTTGTCATTAAAAAGTGCTTTTACTGCGTATAAATATGCAAGTTTTGTGTTATATTTTACTGGTAATAATTTAGCGTAAAACTCATTATGAGTAATTACTCCATCTAAATCATCATCATCTCTAACAAGAGTTACAATAGTTATATTATAGCCTCTTTGTTTTAATTCTTTTAAATAATGATAAATATGCAATCTATCACCACCAATTAAAGGCCAAGGTAATCTTGTAGTTATATATAATATATTTTTTTTGTTCACATATTCTCCAAATTTATATGCAACAATTTATTTAAAATGTTGAATACTTTTAGGCAACATAACATAAATATATATTATTTACAATATAAGTTTTAAATAACTTTCTTCTATTTCTGCTTGTTCTATCCCTACATATCTGATTGTAATATTAGAAGAAGAATGATTAAATATTTTTTGCAACATAACAATGTCTTTAAATCTTTTATAATGATGGTAACCAAATGTTTTCCTTAATGTATGTGTACCCACATTACAGTTAAGATTTACTTTCTTGCAGGCGTTATTTATCACTTTATAAACATATGTTCTTTCGAGCCTATTGTTATATTTGCTTATAAATAGAGGAGAATTACAATATAAATTTTCCGTATATTCTTTTATCATTAACTTAAGTTTCGAGTTTAACGGAATTCTTCTATATTTCCCTGTTTTTTTCTCCTGCACACTAATATAAGATTTATTTTTCACATCATAAACATTTAAATTCAATATATCTGAGATTCTAAGACCACAATTAATTCCAATAGAAAATATAAGACAATTTCTTGGATTTTGTTTAAAAAGTATCTCTTCAATTTCTTTTATTTTTTTTACATCTCTAATTGGTTCAACAGTACTCATTATTTTAACCTCCTTCTAATCTTCAACATTTTAAATAAATTGTTGCACTAATATATGACAGACATAGAAAACAAAATAAAAATTACTCATATTTCGAGATATGCTTATCCTAAATCCGGCGGTATTGAGTCATTTATTAATATGTTCAATACTTGTATTAAAGCTGATAATTTAAATATTGAAGTATTATGTTGTTCGAATAGCGAAAAATCATCCGTTGCAAATGGAGTAAAATATACTCGTTGTAAATATTTATTTGAATTTGCATCAAACAATATTTCAACTCAATTTCTATATGAATTACACAAAGTAAATACAGATATAATTATTTATCATATGCCCTTTATTTTTGCAGTTATATCTCATTTTATAGCAAGACCTAAATACAAAAAAATGATAGTTTGTTACCATAGTGATATTATCGGATACGATAGAATAATGAAACCTTTTTGGAAAATTTATAACTTATTTTTAAAAAAATCAGATATAATACATGTTCAATCTCCTCAAATGTTAGAAAATTCTTTAATAAAAAATTTTAAACATAAAAGTATAATGATTCCATATTTAACAGATACAAATTGTACATACAATTCTGATAATGTTTTGAAAATAAGAAACAAGTATCAAAATAAAAAAATAATATTTTCGTTAGGTCGTCATGTTAAATATAAAGGTTTTATTCATTTAATAAAAGCAATGAAACAGGTTGAAGATGCAGTTTTGCTGCTTGGAGGAATAGGTTATTTAAGTAATGATTTCAAAAAATATATAGAAGAGAACCAATTAAATGATAAAGTATTTATGCTCGGTAATATTCCTGAAGAAAAATTAAACGATTATTATGAAGCATGTGATATTTTTGTATTATCTTCTGTTACATGTGCTGAAACATTTGCAGTTGTTCAATTAGAAGCTATGTTACACTCAAAACCAATAATTAACACAAATTTAGGTACAGGAGTTAATTATGTTTCTATTGACGAAGAAACAGGTTTAACCGTTGAAGCTAAAAATTCCGAAGAATTGGCAAAAGCAATTAATAAACTTTTAAATGATGATATTTTAAGAAAAAATTTAGGAAACAATGCTCGCATAAGAGCTAAAAATTTTTTTGATATAGAAAAACTTAAAAATAAATATATGGCTTTAGCTCAAATATGAAATTGAAGGTCTTTTTTATTATAAAATGTATTATTTTTTAGTTTTGCTGTATTATAAAATAGTGTAAAGTATTCTGGAGTTATAAATGATTAAATCACAAGACATTTCGATAGTTGTTCAAGGCCCCATTATTAAACAAGAAACAAAAAAATGTTTAAAAAGTATTCAAAAATTTTTCCCAAATGCAGAAGTAATTTTATCAACGTGGGAAGGGTCTGATGTTTCTGACTTAAACGGATTATATAATATATTAGTTCTAAATAAAGATCCCGGATTTGGTTATATTTACAAACATGAAAATAAACAAAAGTTAAATAATTTAAACAGACAAATATTCTCTACCCAAGAAGGTCTAAAAAAAGCTACTAAAAAGTATGCAATGAAAATTAGGACAAATGAAATTTTTACAAATAATACATTTTTAAAATTTTTCGATAAGTATCAAGACCGACTTGATGAATATAAACTTTTTGAAAGAAAAATATTAACATCAACTTTATTCTCTCGATTTTATTTTGATGATTACAAAGGAACAAAAGAAATTTCAAAAATCCAGTTAGCATTTCATGTATCTGACGTGTGGTTTTTTGGATTGAAAACTGACTTAGAAACATATTTTGATATCCCTTTGGCAAAAGAGCCTGATTTTTCTAATTACTATAAAAAAGAAGAAAATAGAGAGAAATTTAATCCTTATATAATTATTGATGAGACATATCTTCAGTTTGCAGCCGAACAATATATTGCTCTTGAGTGTTTCAAAAAACATTTTAAAGAC
Source organism: Candidatus Gastranaerophilales bacterium (assembly GCA_947589115.1). Lineage (GTDB taxonomy): Bacteria > Cyanobacteriota > Vampirovibrionia > Gastranaerophilales > Gastranaerophilaceae > Avigastranaerophilus. The sequence goes on from CANPZP010000023.1 coordinate 18,961, forward strand.
ATTTCAATGGAACATGCAGGAGATTTAAATGATACATTAATTGAAAAATCCAGAAAATGCCTGATTAATAACTTTATATTCTTAGAATATAAAGATGCCGGAATATATTTTAACAAGTACAAGATTATTAAGTATACTCATTTCAGTCCCGTATATTTAGATGTGTATAATGAATATAGACAAGAATATGAATACAAAAAGTACTGCGATAATAATTATAATATTTCGGAAAAAACAAAATTTATAATTGAAAATAATGATTTTCAAAATGATTATATGTTCTTATTCATTCATATCCAACGAGTTATAAAGTTTAAAAAAGGGTTTAGAACAATAGAAGAAATTTTTATAACTTTATTTTTATGTATAAAATTTATATTTAAATATTATAAAGTATTTTTTATGTAAAAATGAAAAAAAGAAAGGTTATAATAATAAATGGAAAAGAAATCTAAATTTAAATCTTTTTTAAACAAGCATCCTTCATTAAAATGTATATTGAAAAATCTATTTTTATTTTCATTTTATAAAATATATTTTCCGTTAACTTCCCCAATTCGAATGTTTTTTCGAACAATAGTTTCACACGATCAGTATATAGAACAATCAAAGATTGTAAGAGAAGTACATAAAGAAACATTTAAAGGATATAAAAATTTATATAATGGTAAAGAAATTGTTATTTTTGGTTCTGGTCCGTCATTAAATAAATACAAACCAATCCCCGGAACAATTTGTATTGGTGTTAATAAAACGCTAATAAATGAAAATTTAACTTTAGATTATTTTTTTGCAACAGATTATATTGCAACAAAATCATATTTAGATAAATTAAAATTTTATAAAAATAAAAATTTGCAAATTTTTATGGGGGTTCTTCCCCCAAATATATATCTTTTACCGGAAGGAAAAACATCCTCTATAATGCCGGAAAGTAAAATTATTGAATTTGGTGCAAAGAAATATTATTTATTATTTAAATATCCTCCATATAGTTCTAAATTTAATACCGAAATAGATAAAACTTGGATAATTGAAGGCGGTTCTGTCATTTTTGCCGCAATGCAATTTGCATTATTTACAAATCCCAAAAAAATATATTTAGTTGGTTGCGATTGTTCAACAGGTTATTTTGATGAAAATAACAAAAAAATAAAACCAAACAAAATTATAATTAAAGTTTGGAAAAAATTAAAAATTTTTGCTCAAACATATTATCCTGATACTGAAATCATATCAGTCAATCCTGTCGGGTTAAAAGGCATATTCAAGGATTTATACCAAGAAGATGAAAAGTGATAAGAAAAATTTAGCAAAAAATACTATTTCCTTAGTTATAATCCAAATTTTGAATTATGTATTGCCATTTATAACTTTGCCTTATTTATCAAGAGTTTTAGAAGTTGATAAACTGGGCTTGGTTTTCTTTGCGCAAGCATTTATGGATTACTTTGGAAGGATTATTGTATTCGGGTTTGATTTTTCAGGCGTACGTTCAATTGCTATTAACCGTGATAACCCTGAAAAAACAAATCTTATTTTTAACTCAATTTTATTTACACAAATTCTTTTTTCATTAATAAGTTTTCTTTTTTTGTCATTAATAATTATTTTTATACCTAAATTTAGAGCAGATGCAATTGTTTATTATTTGACATTCATTGCGGTAATGTTTGTAAATTTAACTTTTGGCTGGTTTTATCAGGGTGTAGAAAGAATGAAATTTATTACCATTTTATACACAATTACAAAAGTTATCGGTCTTATATTTATATTCCTCTTTGTAAAAGAAAATAACGATTACTATCTTGTCCCGTTGTGCAATTTCATTGGAGCTTTTTCTGCCTGTATAATAAGTTTAATTTTTATAAAAAGAGTTTTTCATATTCAATTTTTTGTTCCAAAAATTGTAAATATTATTGAATCAATAAAATACAGCAGTCAGTTTTTTCTTACAAAAGTAGGTATTGCCCTTTACCGCCAAACAAATGCATTTGTATTGGGTTTAGCTGTTACAACCACAGCGGTAGCTTATTATGTATCTGCAGACAGAATATTTTGGGCTATTTTTGCTCTTTATAATACTTTTACAGGTGCCCTATTCCCTTATATGTCTAAAAACAAAGATATCATCTTTTTTAAAAAAATATTAAAATACCTTATTATAATTGCAATTGTTTTCAGCATATTTTTAGTTTTGACTTCAAAATATCTAATATTAATATTCTTCACGGAAAAAATGCTTCCTGCGGTAAATATATTAAGGATTTTCTCCTTGTCTTTAGGTTTTGCTTTATTTATAGATGCACTGGGTTTCCCGCTTTTAGGTGCCTTCGGCTACGTTAAAGAAACAAATATGGGTTATATTGTTGGAGGATTATATAACTTATTCGGACTTATGGTTCTTTATTGTTTTAATTTAATCAGTATTTACAGTGTTGCTATATTAGTTTCTTCAACTTATCTTGTAATATTTTTACATAGAATTTACTATATACACAAATATAAACTATTATCCCTTAAAGAGAAGGCATATTAATTATATATTTAATTCTCCATCATATATAAACCTATTGATTATATAATTTTCTAAAAACTCAGTTAACATAGGGAAACAACCTAATCTCTATTATTCTTTCTTCCTTTTATGTTATTATTGTAAGGGTTTCAGAATTTAACAAGAGGCAATTAAAACGAAATTTATATAAGTTAGTAAAAAACGTTATGCCGGAAATATTTCCTTAAAATATCAAATCTATAGTTACACACTAAATTCAAAATTTGTCAAACAGATGGGCAGGTTAATGAAAACAACAAAAGATAATAATAGTTTAGAACATAGAATAAAAGATATATCCGGACATTCGGGTTGTAAAGTTATTTTAATAAAACAAAATAATATGCTTTTGGTGCAAAAAACATCATCCGATAAAAATTATAATTTCAGATTAAAAAAACAACTTAAGAAACAACAAATGTTTGTTCAAACAGATAAAATAAAAACACCTGCCATTTATGACTTTGGAACTTATAATGATTTGTTTAGATTTAATATGGAATTTATTAACGGGAAAACACTTGCAGAATATGCTGATAAAATCAGCAAATCAGAAATTATTGATTATATAAACTGTTTATCAAATTCTCTTATTTTACCCCCCCCCCAACAAATAATATAAGTAATAGTACCGATAAAATATTTCATTGTAAAATACAAAGCTTAGAAAAGCAATGTGAAAAATATTCTCATTTAAAAGAAAAATTTGAAATATTAAAACAATATGATTGGTCAAGAGTACCTAAAACCCCTTGTCATGGAGATTTAACTCTTGAAAATATTTTAATAACAAGCAATAAAAAATTATATCTGATAGATTTTTTGGATTCTTTTTATAATTCCTGGATGATAGACATTGCAAAATTATTACAGGATTTAGAAATAAAATGGTCTTACAGGTATGAAAAGCCTTCCGTAAACAGGGATTTAAATTTGCTAATCGCAAAAGAAACACTAATAAATGTAATATTAAATACTAAAAACGGTAAAGAAAATATAAATACAATATATCATCTCTTGCTTTTAAATTTAATAAGAATATACCCCTATATTCAAGATGATTTTACTTTTCAATTTTTAAATTCTGCCGTAGAGAAGCTGACAGCTAAACTAATTAATCAAAAAGGAGGAGTTCGGGTATGAATACGTTAATAATACCTTGTGCAGGAAAATCAAACAGATTTCCCAATATGAAACCAAAATGGATGTTAACCCATCCTGACGGAGAATTAATGATTGAAAAAGCAATAAAAGGCTTAAATACAGAAATTTTTGACAGAATAATTATAACCATTGTTAAACCGCATGAAGAAAAATATGAAGCAGGTTTAATTTTATCTCAAGTTTTTAAGAATAATCCAAAAGTAGAAATTTGTATGCTGGATGATTTTACTTCCTCCTCAAGTGAGACTGTATATGAAACCTTAACAAGGATGAAGGTAGAAGGTTCTTTTGTGATAAAAGATTCCGACAATTATGTAAAGGTAGACATACCCAATCCCATAACAAATAACATAACGGGATATGATTTACATAAGCATCAAAATGTAAGCAATATTCCTCAAAAAAGTTTTTTAATTGTTAATAACAAAGAAATAATAGAAGATATTATAGAAAAACAAGTCGTTTCTAATGTTATTTGCCTTGGGGTATACTCTTTTGAAGATGCTGAATTATTTAAACACACATACATTGAATTAAAAGATAAAGAAATAAAAGGAGAAATGTTTGTTTCTCATATAATTTCATATATATTAGCTAAAAAAGAAACTGCATTTATTTTTGTTGAAGCCGATGATTATTCCGATTGGGGAACTATTTATGAATGGAAAGATGTTTTAAAGAATTATAGAACATATTTTTGTGATGTAGATGGTGTGTTATTGAAAAACTGCGGTAAATATGGCAGGATAAACTGGAGCAATAACAAAGAAACTATATCTGAAAATATTGAAGCAATAAAAATGCTTCAAAACAAAGGGGCACAAATAATAATAACTACATCAAGAACAGAAGAATACAGGCAAGACCTTGAAAACCTATTAAAAGCAAACGGAATAAAACCTTATGCGATTTTAATGGGATTAAATCATTCGGCAAGAGTTATTATAAATGATTTTGCACCTACAAACCCTTATCCGTCAGGTATTGCAATAACTTTACCCAGAAACGGATTAATAAAAGAATATTTACAATAGAATAAAAACAGAAAATATTTATAATTTTGTTCACTTAATTTTTGCCGACAGTTAATATATTAGCGAAAATACTGGGTGTAATAAATTTAATATTTGCACTATCACCAAGCTTATTTCTATATTTTTCAAGCATTAAAACCGTATTTTTATTTAACTTTTCATATTGGTTGTAAAATCTGCCATCATCAAACATTTTTTTATCAAAGTAATTATTTGAATTTTTATTGAACCCGTCAAAACCTGCAATTGTAAATCTATCTATTCCCAAATTATAAAGCAAATTTAAAAGCATTATTATAGAAGAATCAAAGTTATCATTATCTCTTTCAATCAAGCTCTCGTAATTAACCAAAAAATTATTCTTATCACTATCTAAAATATTAGATACAACTATTTTTTTAATATCATAATGTTTGAATTTAATATAACGCTTAGAACTTCCGAAAAAAGGCAGTTGAAAAGATGTTGGTATTATATTCGTAATAAAATTTACAGGGATAATAATAGGATTTTTCTCCTTTATCATTGCCTTTATTTTATTTTTATATTTCATAAGACTATACCCGGGAACAAGAATTAATATATTTCTACCTTTGAGTATATTTTTTATTTCTTTTAACGTTTCTGCATCCTCAACTTTTGTATGATTATATTGGATGTATAACTCTTTAATTAAATCATAATCATAGCTGGTTCTTTTTTCTGCAGGAAGCATAGATAAAATATATTTTATTTCTTTTGTAGCCAATCTAAACTTTTCAGTAAGATATATAACATTATTTGGATGAGATTGGTAAATACCCGCTAATACAGCAGGAATGGAATATCCCCATCTATAATTCTTTTTGATGTTGTATGTATAATCATCTATTATATCCATAATGTTTTCTATTTTATAGTTATAACCGTATTTCCTGTTTAAATATTCCGCAATTAATTCCAAATTAAGATTCCCGGCACATTTTCCCATCCCTTCCAATGTCGCATCTATTATTATATTTCTGGAGGTTTCATTAGCCAGTTTTATAAATTTTTGTGCCAGAGAAAATGAAAGCTGATAATTATTATGTGAGTGAAATGCTATTTTAACACTTTTATCCAAATTTTTATTTGCCAACCTGTAAAAATGTTCAAAATCATCTTCATACATAGCTCCGTATGTATCAACAATAGAAAATACTTCAGGCTTTATATTATTAACAAATTCTATCACCTTCAAAAATTCTATATCCGTATATGATAACGTATTTACACCTTGAATAAATAACTTATATCCGAGTTTTTTAACTAATTTACAAGCGGATATTAATCCCTCTAAATCATTATCGTAATCTGACTTTTTAAATCCTATTCTTATACCATCAATTGAAGAAGTATCATATTTTTTTAATTTTGAAAAATCAAACATTGAATAATCAATGAAAGCTACAAAAGATACATTTTTTTTATTCTTAGGTATAAACTTTGAAATTTGTGAAATATCAGTAAAAAATGTAGAATTCCCTTTATAATTAACTTTATCCGAATCTCGTAAAAAACCAATTTCTATTATATCAATGTTTGATTCCATTAAGCGCTGAGTAATATCTAATATATCTTCATCCTCAAAAGCACAATCTATAATTCTACCGCCATCTCTTAATGTGCAATCAAGCAATTTGACATTTTTATGCATTATTTACATTACTCCGTTACGTTTTTGATATAACAATTCACATATTTCAAAGTCCTCAGGCCAGTCAACTTCCTTACCCTCAATGTTATCCACCACAAATAAGTATGGCTTTTTACTAACAAAGCTCCTGTCTTTTATCATCTGTTTACACTCAATAATATCTGTAGCTGAATCCAAAGAAAGAATTTCAGGCAAATCTTGGCTGCGAGGTTTTTTATCAGGATTGTAGTTTAGAGCTTTTCCATTCAGCCACAAAAATTCTTTTACAATATGACAGGCATTTAAAGAATTATAAGGTCCGTTTTCAACATTTTCCCAATATTCTTTTAATGCTCTTTCAAGTGTTTCATCTGTTACCAATGGACTAGTAGTATTCATAAACATTGCAATATCTGCCGTAAAAGTTCTTCCCAGATGTTCATGAAGTTCGTTAGCTGATATTTCGTTTGTGCAATAATATTCTTCTCTTTTTATTATTTCGCAGTTGTATCTTTTTGCTGTTTCTATAACTGTTTCATCATTGGTATTAACAACTACTCCGTCAATAAGCCCTTTGTCCTCAAGTCTTTTTGCCTGTCTTATTTTTATCTCAAGTAAACTGCTGTTAGCAAACGGTTTAGTATTCTTTGACGGAACTCTTTGTGAACCCTTTCTAGATAATATCAATGATTTAATTGTCTTTTTCATTTATTTCCCTTTTCAATTTTTCAATCATTATCTCCACAAATAAATTTCTGTTAATTTACAACTTCACAAAATATACAAAATGT
>CANPZP010000024.1 GCA_947589115.1 Candidatus Gastranaerophilales bacterium
TGGTAGCTCGTCGGGCTCATAACCCGAAGGTCATAGGTTCAAATCCTATTCCCGCAACCATATAAATTAAAGACTTTCGGTTTTTCTGCCCAAAGTCTTTTTTATTTGTAGTTGGAAAGAGTAATTTGATTATCATTTTTCAAAAAATTAATTAAAATCAAATATTTGTTCGTAATTTTTTATTTTAAAAAATATACTATGACGTGCGTTTTTTATATAATGCAATCTGTCTTGATAAAATTCTTTTTGAGCAGAAATATTGAAAATAGGGTCGTCTTCGCCAAATATTGCATTATCGTATATATCTTTAATATTTTGTTTGTTGTTTCTATATAGCTCTTTTAAACTGTTTAATTCTTTTTTACAGCTTTCAATTGTTCTTTTTGAATGGTGGAATTTTCCCCATTCTTCGTCTGTTTTTATCAAATAGTTTCTTGCAAATTCATCCGCATTGTTTTCGTTTACGTTATAGAGCAGCTCTTGTATTTTTTTTGAAAGTCCAAAGTGTTCATCAAATAAATAAGGGTTTCCTGATATTGCTATTTTTTTATCAATTTTATCTATCTTAAAACTGCTAAAATTAAAAATTGATGCAACAAAAACACCCGCAGAAAACGCTATTAAATTAATTTTTTTGTATTTGGAAAAATCAAAATTAAAATTTAAATCCGAATAATCGTACAAAAGTAATACATCGCATTCAGATTCAAGATGCTCAAATTCATATTCATCACAACCCCAGCCGGTAAAAAACAGTAATAATTCATCTGAATTTTTATTTATTAAATATTGTTTCATATATAATCCTTAATTTATTATCGCAATTTTTATGACGTTGTCAAGGTTAAAAACAATTTTATCGAAAAAGAATTAACACATAAGCAAGCAGTATAAAATCTTTGCAAAAGTTAGTATTATCTTATAAAAAATAGATATTTTTAACTAAGTTCCTGCTTTGAGTATATTTAAATATGTTGTTTATGAGTCATACGGATTTTTTGAATAAAGAGCACAATAAAGCTTTATTGCAGGTAGGAATCGGAACGGTCATATATATTGCTTGTTTAATATTATTGTTCTAATATTAGGATGGGTTGTCATAATATTAGGACAAAACAATGAAAATAAATCACTTTATAAAAACATTAAAAATAAAACATTATATTAAAAATATAATTATTATTTTACCGCTTTTATTTTCAATGAATATATTAAAAATTGATTTATGGCTTAATGAACTGGTAATGATAGTATCGTTTTGCTTTATATCATCAGCCGTATATATAATGAATGACTTAATTGATATAAAAGAAGATAAATTGCATCCCGTCAAGTCCCAAAGACCTATTGCTCACGGGGATATTTCACAATGCACTGCATTAACGGCTCTTGTATCATTATTTATATTAAGTAGCGTTCTTGCGTATCATATCAATATTATATGCGTAATTATTGTATTAACATACTTTATATTGAATTTTTTGTATTCATTTAAATTAAAACAATTTGCAATAATAGATGCAGCTTGTATTGCAATAGGATTTATATTAAGAATTGTTGCCGGGTGTTACGCTATAAATGTACTGCCGTCTCCATTAGTTGTTTTAATGACTTTTTTTGTTTCAATGTTTTTTACCTGCATGAAACGAAAATTAGAAATGCAATTACATACTGATCTTAAGGACGGAAGAGCTTCAATACAAGAGCTTGGTTTAAACACTATTAATCAATTTATACTAATAAATGCAATATTATCAATTTCCTTTTATTTCACATATACATTGGACAGTACAACTATTCAAAGAGCAGGTACACAATATTTATACTTAACCTCAATCCCGTTTACATTAATCATGTACAGATTATTTTTACTGATTAATACAAAAGAAATATATGATGACCCGATGCATTATCTGGAACAAGATAAAATACTGCAAGTATTATTTGTTGTTTATATAATAGTTTTATTATTAGTACTGCAAATAATAAAGTAGGGAAAAGTGGATAGAAATATTTCATTATGGTATAGATTATCGGATAAAGTAAGATTTGCTTTTATCGGGTGTTTCAATGCTGTAATTATGTATTTGATATATGTGTCTTTTATTTTTATTTTGGGAGAAAAATTCTATCAATATGCACTTGCCGCAGCATGGATTTTATCATCAGTTTCTTCATTCTTTACACATAAATATTTAGTATTTAATTCAAAAGGGAATATTATTAAACAATATATAAAATGCTGTTCAATATGGGTTATAAGCTATTTTTTAAATGCTTTTTTATTAGAAATTTTTGTTAAATATATGCACCTGAATGTTTTTATTTCACAAATTCTGGCACCGACAATTGCGGGAATTTTTACATATTTTATGTTTAAAAAAATCGCATTTAAAAAAGAATCCTAAGGAGGAAAGAATTGTTATGAATAAACTTAATTTTCATATAGTCAGTTATATTAACAATAAAAATATTTTATTTTTTATATTTCTATTTTTATATCTGGTATGCGGGTTTTACTTAACTTTTAACACAAATACCATTATTAATAAAATTGACGTATTATTTGGTACAGATACAGGAAGAGTTGCAAGAGAATTAGGGTTGGTTTATCATTATCACTACGGTTTAACTGCTCATCCGCTATATGTTTCATTTGCGCAATTTATAAAAGCAATATTAAATGTAATAACACATAGTGAAAAAGCATCTATAGTTATTTTAATGGCTTTAGCGGGTGCGTTTAGCGTAGAATTAATAAATTCTATTTTAAAACTGATTACGGAACAAGAAAAATTATCATTACTTTTTGCTTGTATATACGGATTTAGTTTTTCCACAATAATATTTAGTTCAATCCCGGAAACTTATATTTTTAGTGCTTTTATAAATTTAATAACAATTTATTATATCTTAAATTTTACAAAAAAAAATTTAACAATTACAATAAAAGAAATTTTAGTATTATCTCTTTTAGGAACAATTAATATAGGAATTCAGCTCGGAAATATAATTTTTTATATTCTGTATTTATCATTTTTATGCACATATATTTACAAAAATAATTTAAAACAGAAAATCCTAATTGGAATAAAATTTACAATTTGTACTTGTGTAATTTTTGGAATATCTTTTTTCATACAATGGTACGGGTATATCGATAAAAACGAGTTACAGAATTATATATCACTTAAAAGAGCTAAAATTGAAACACAAATACAGCAACCTAGTGCAAATTTATCGAAGAAAAAATCAATATTCAGCAGTATTAATCTTATAGATATTAATTTAGACAAACAAAAAATTATTGCCGGAGTTACCGGTTCCGTTATTAATGCATTATGTACAGATAACATAGAATATAAAAATATAAGTGTGTTACATGGTAATATTGACAGAATAACAGTGACACCGTTTATTTTATTATTACTATTATCATTGTTTTACGGAACGAAAAACTTATACCATAAAGAAACAAATAAATATATATTACCTTTTTTGGTGCTATTTTTAATTAGTATTTTAATTTTTGTTATTTATTGCTGGAACGAAACATTTCTGTTTAGCCAACTTTCTCTGATATTTTTTATTATATTGTGCGCTTCAATACAAAATATGAAGAGTCCAATAACATATATTTGTTTATCAATAATATTGTTGATAGAGGTTATATACAATATTAAAACAATAAATAATATTATACATCATTTTTATACTTTTGAATGGGGGGGGTAATAATAAAAGACAATACGATATTTTATGCATTAATTTCTTCAATTATAATTTATTCATTATTTTATCTTGTCAAAAATAATTGCAAAATAAATATAGATAATTACAATCTGTATAAATATACCTTTGTTATGTATATAATTTTTTCAATAATGACAATTATATTCAAAGGTGCAAATTATGTTCCGACGCTATATTTTTAACGGGACAAACTTAAGAGAAAAAAGGAACACTAAATTTTTTGCTCCGAATCTCAACAATGGTAACTCTTAATAACAAGTCACTCAGATGTACTTTGTTTCTGCAAATACACACTCTAGATGATTATTTAAACGAAAACAGACATTAAAACATACAGAAAAAAGAAAAAAGAAAAAAGATAATAACGATACTTATGAGCATAACAGAAAAGTACAAGCCTGCAATGAAGAATAATGACTCATAAGGAAAAGTTATAGAAAAAATGGAATATATTGAATCGAAGTACAAAGCAAAACATCGTTTTTTGTTCTTTGACTTCTTCCATTCTTCCTTCCCCCCTTTTTTTATTGCATAAAAACAATTTTATGGAAAAAAAATTAACACATAAGCAAGCAGTATAAAATCATTGTAAAAATTAGTATTATCTTATACAAAATAGATATTTTTAACTAAGTTCCTGTTTTGAGTATATTTAAATATTCCCCATATGCAAAAGTTCTATTTCTGCTTTGTGTTGAAGTCTGTTCAAGGATGCCGATTGCACAAAGATCCTTTATTGCACTTGATACAGTATTAAATGCCATATCGAGTTCACGTGCAGTTTTTTGTATTTCAATAATAGGATTAGATTCTAAGTATTGAAATAATCTAATAGCATTTTTACTGCGGCGTCCAAGTGTTTCTAGTTGTTTTATATTCTTATCGTGTAAAGTTGTTAGCTTATCAATGGTTTGTGCAGCATCTTTTGCTGATTCATAAACAGCTTCTAAAAAGAATTTTATCCATTGTTCATAATTGCCTTTGACCCTTACTTCATTCATTCTGTCATAATATTCAATACGATTTTTCTTTAAGAAATAAGAAATATATAGTGCAGGAATCGAAAGAACTTTTTTGTCAATTAAAAATAATGTAATCAAAAGACGTCCAATTCTTCCGTTACCATCTAAGAATGGGTGGATTGTTTCAAATTGATAATGAATTAAACCTGCTCTAATTAATACATCCAAATTATCATCGTCATTAATATATTTTTCTAAATCAGACATTGCCAAAATCATATCTTCAACGGACGGAGGAACATACCTTGCATTCTGTAACGTACAACCTGACGCACCTATCCAATTCTGAGAATGTCTAAATTCGCCGGGGCTTTTGTTCTCACCCCTTACTCCTGACAATAAAACTTTATGGGCTTCTTTTATCAAACGATTGCAAAGAGGCAATTTTTTTAATTTATTAATAGCAAAATCAGTTGATTTAATATAATTTATAACATCTTCAACAGGTCTATTGGTATTTTCTTCAAGCATAGGATCTAAAACATCTTCTAACGTAGCCTGAGTACCCTCAATTTGAGAAGACATAAGAGCTTCTTTTCTAACATACATTGAAATAAATAAATCAATATTAGGTATATGATTTGATATTCCATCAAGTAAAGCAATTTGTTTATTTGCCTTAACCAAAATATTTATCATTTCTTTATCAAGTTCTATTTCAGGGGTTGGAGGTAATTTAGCAGGTACAAATGATTTGTATGCCATATCACCTGATAAATTCTTTTTGTATGTTCCTGAGCGTGTCATAAAATCTCCAAGTTGAAATAACAATATTATTATACATCTCTTATTTCAATTTGACGATTTATTTTGAAATAAGAATTAGCAATTTGTAACATTATTTCATTTTATAGATTTTTTGCCTATGTTTTATATTTTCTTTTTTTGTTCTGTTAATAATTTACTTGGATATAGAAGATTTTATGGCTAAAAAATATCTAAAAAATAATGATTTTTTTAAAAAATTTGTTTGTGTTGTTCAAAAAATTCTTAATACATTTGGATTTATAATAGTGCCATTATTTTTGGTGTGTGCTTTTATATTAACATGCCGGTTTTCAAACTCGCTTTATAAATAATTAAACGACTGATATTGGCTTGAGTCCGTTTGATTCATTGGTTAACATAGTTCCGTTGGTTGGGTTTTCTACCCAAATAATAAAAAATAAATAGGCCGGCAGCCCGGCCTATTTATCAAAATTGTTATTCTACGGTGTCGTCTTTCATTCTGAATGTATGAGCATTCATAAATTTAGGTTTATCACCGGTTTGTAATAAATTCATAACTTGCCCTACGGTTTCGCCTTTATCATCAACCAAGTTAAAAACGTTATTGGAATTATCATCATCTTTTATACTATATATTTTAGGATATACTATAGGCAGGTTATCGGAATTATTTAATATAGCATCTCTATCATCTTTCATACTATTATTCCAAATCATAGAAAATTGTGGTTTTTCGTCTCCGGGATTTTCTATTGTTCCTACGTCATAGTGCCTATTGGGGTCTAAGTCTTTAAATTCAACTTGTCCGTCTGCGCCGTTTTTAAACTCGCTGACTTGAGTACCCGTTTCAGAGTCAAAAAGTCCATAAGCTCTGAAAGCCTGAGCATTATTTATTCTAATTATTCTTGGAGTAGGGGTAATAATAACTTGTTCTGGGTTTTCATTTAAAAATTTATTTTCACTCATAATAATAAATCCTTTCTGTTTTCTCAGCATCATAATATCGGCATCAAAATTGGTGTCGTATAATGATTTTTTGTTATTTTAATTGTTTTTTAAACTATATATATAAAATTTATAATTATATTCAAATTAATTTTAGGCACAAATCAACGTAATAATACTATTCCCAAATTTTTTAATTTTTAAACATAACGTTAAAATTTATTTACAATATTTAAAATACTTGATATAATGCTGATAAATTTACAAAGGAGAAAGTAGTTATGGTATTTAACGCTAAAACCCGCACGGGGGGGGGTAAAAACAACATTTAATTTTAATTCATTTCTCCTTTTGAATATCAAAAAGAATTTTATGCACCAAACGTTTAGTTTGAGTGCATTTTTAGTATTAATATTATTGACTTATATATACATAAAATTATAAAGGAGAGAACGGTATGAAAAAGAATAAAGGTTTTACTTTATCAGAAGTATTAATAACCATTTTAATAATAGGCATAATAGCGGCAATTACCGTACCCGTAATTCAAACAAAATACACGGAAAGAGAGAGGATATCGAAAATTAAAAAAGTATATTCAACGATTGCTAATGCAATGACGTATGTTAAAACAGACGGAGGTAATGATGAATTATTTCTTGACCATTACTCAGATATGAAGTTAATGAAAGGGTGGTTTGATAATTATTTGAAACCCAGATTAATTACGACAAATATTTGTTATTGGGAAGAAGGCTGTTGGATAAAGGATGGTGTCTATATGATGAACGGCAATAAATGGAATTTTTGGAGTAATGACGGGCGAGGGCTTGGAACTTATACAATTACTGCAGTTTTAAATGACGGAACTTTAATAAATATCGATGATTTAACTCCGGGACAAATGAAAGCTTATTTTCATATTGATACTGTTTATCCGACAATGACTTTATTTTTTGATATTAATGGGGAAAGAAAACCTAATACTTTAGGTAAAGATATATTTGTTCTTTTATATACATATGAATACGGGCTTATACCACCATATTATAAAGCCCCCGTTGAAGATATAATAAAAGATTGTTCAAATGAGGGTATAGGAATGAGTTGTATACAAAAATACTTAACAGAATAATTTCGGTAAAAATTAAAAATTTGTGTAAAATCTTATGAAAAGTTGAAGGGAATATATCTGAAAATTAAATGTCGTATGTTATAATTTTTGTATTCGAGAGTTTTACGGTAATGAAATTATTTCACGATTTTAAACAAATACAAGAATTAAATAATTATAAAAGTGTTTTTGAATTTTTCAAGGAATTTAAAAGTTTTGTTATATTGAAAAGTAAAAGTGACATTTTCAATCCTGTATTTTCAATAAAGAAGGAAGAATACGAAAAGTATTTAGGATTAAATGAACTAAAGAATCGTAAAATCGCACGGGGGGGGGATTTTCTAGTCTGTTTAACAGATTCGGAGGATAATTCTTCTTGTGAATTTCTTAAATCTTCTTTTCCCGATAAAATATTTCATAATTTGAACAATTTTCAACCCGTTAACAAATGGCTTGCTGAAATATATAAAGCGGATTTTATTATAACCGATTCATATTATTGTTTGGCTTTTGCGCTTATTTTTAATAAGCCTTTTATTGTTACGGAGAATTGTGATGATATTGAAAATGAAGAAATAAATAAATTATTAAACTTATTAAATCTGAAAAAATATAAAAGATGTTTTATAAAAGAGTTATTAAACAAGGATTTTTGTTTAACGTACGACAAAAAGAAAATACAAAACGGACTGAAAAAAATACGCCGTAAATCAGTTATGCAAATATATTTTGGGCGAATATTATCTTTTATATATTCAAAAAAAGAAGAAAAATACAGAAAAATAATAAGGATATTAGGGATAAAAGTTAAGGTAAAGATAAAGAGGAAGCAGATGGAAGAAAACTATAGAGCCGTTAATTACCTTATTGCTATGTTAAAGGAGTATGGCATAAGGAATATAGTATCATCACCGGGATGTCAAAATGCCGTATTTGATATATTAGTATGGGAGGATGAATATTTTAATTGTTTTTCGGTTACGGACGAGAGGAGTGCCGCATATATGGCTTCAGGCATGGCGGAAGAAACTATGGAGCCTGTTGTTGTTGCATGTACCGGCTCTACTGCCAGCAGTAATTATATACCTGCTTTAAGAGAAGCTTATTATCGTAACATACCTCTTATTGCTATTCCTTTTTATAACAGAAACAGTAATGAATATAATTTAGCTGCGCAGTTTGTGGATAGAAGTATTACCCAAAAAGATATTAAATCAATTCAGGTAAAGCTTCCCGAAGTTAATGATGATATTGATAAAAATCGGATTATTACTTATTTAAATGCTGCTTTATATAATGCAAAGTATAATAAGACACCGGTCATAATAGAGTGTCCTTCGATATTGGATTTTTCCGTATTGCCGGATATAAGGAAAATCCCTGATGATGTTTGGAAACCAAAATATATGGAAAAAGCGGATGAAAGTTGTAAAAAAGAGTTAGAAAACAAAAAAATAGCTGTATTTATAGGTTCTCATCACAAATTTACAAAAGAGGAGGAACAAAAAATCTCGGAATTTGCGCAATCTTGGTCTGCTCCTGTATTTTGCGACCATACCTCAAATTATCACGGAAGTAATAAAATTTTATCCTCACTTGCAGTATTTTCAAAAGCGGAGCATCCGGATTTAATCATTGATATCGGAATGGTTACGGGTGATTATTTTTCTAATTTATTATTTGATAAATGTAAAATATGGAGAATTAATCCCAAAGGGAATTTTAATATGAGGGGGATAAATCCCGTATTTAAAAATTTTGTTATGAGCGAGAATAAATTTTTTGAATTAATGAAGAATGATAAATCAGGTACAACTGATTATTATAAAAATGTAAAAATGGCGGTTGATAATTACAAAGTGCCTGAACTGCCGTTATGTAATTACCTGATTATAGACAAATTAACCGAATATATACCCAAAAACAGTATTTTACATCACGGAGTATCAAATACAAAAAGGGGAATGAATTTATTTAATTTTGATGAATCGGTGGATATAAGTTGTAACGTCGGAGTGTGCGGGATAGACGGCGCCGTATCTTCTTTGGTCGGACATTCATTAATTAATCCCGATAAAAAATGTTTCGGAGTAATGGGGGATTTAACATTCTTTTATGATATGAATATTTTATCAAATCGGGAGATAAAAAATAATTTAAGAATATTGCTTATAAATAATAATAAAGGTATAGAATTCAAATTGGGCGGGTATAAAATTATTCGTGATAAAGTGGATAATTTAATAGCGAGTGCAAATCACAGGACGTATGCAAAAGGCTGGGCGCAAAATTGCGGATTTCATTATATGAGTTCTGTTACAAAAGATGAATTTTTATCCCAAATTGAAAATTTTTGCAATAATGAGTTTGACAAACCGGTTCTATTCGAAGTATTTACAAAAGATGAAGATGAGATAAAAGGTTTGGAACTTTTACTAAATTAAATAAAAAGGTTTTTATGAAAAAAATAAATAAAGAACTGATAAAAACTTGGTTTGTAACCGGCGCATCTTCAGGAGTGGGAAAAGAAATATGTAAACAGTTGTCGGAAAGAGGATACAATGTAATAGCTGTTGCAAGAAGGATTCCTGATTTTCACAAAGAAAATGTTTTATGTTTAAGTGCTGACGTCACTAATCCCGATTCGGTTGTATCAGCTATTAATAAGGGGATTGAAAAATTCGGCAAAATAGATGTTTTATCAAATAATGCGGGAGTAAGTGCCGATATTACAGCGGAAGAAGAATCTCTTGAACATATGCAAGAAGTTATGAACACCAATTTCTTCGGCTCTTTTAATACGATTAATAAAATTCTGCCTCATTTCAGAAAAAATAAAAACGGAACAGTAATAAACAATACATCTCAATCCGGTATATCACCAAGGTTATTCGGCAGTGCATATTGTTCTTCAAAATACGCTTTAGAAGGATTTACATCTGTAGTAAGAATGGAAACAAAATCCTTTTGCCGTGTTATGGCATTTGAATTGAGTTTTTTCTTCGGTACTGAAATAGGTAAAACAAAAAAGTCTATTGATTCTCAAATAGAGGAGTATAAACTTGAAAATCTTCATAAAAAATCCCCCCCCCCTACGCTTTTCCCGCATGAAAACAATCTTGAAAATGCCGTAGCTCTTATAATAGATACGGTTGAGAGTGAAAAACTTCCCAGATACCTGTTGTTAGGGAAAGAAGCACCGATTAGAGCAGGTATTGAGTTAGATATTTTCAATGAATCAATGAAATATTCTTTAAAACATAATAAAAAAACTTATAAAGATTTACATAAAATTAGTTTTTCAAAAAGATTGTTTTCAACACATAAAGAATTTTACGGTGATAAAATATATAAGGTTATTTATTTACTCGGATTAAAAATAAAATTTAGAAAAAAATAATAGAGGTAAGGAAAATATAAATGAAATTATTTAAATTTAAAAAAGACGAATTATCAATTTTTTTGACTTTGTTTGGAATTAAGTTTAAATATACCTCTCAAAAAAAACTGAACAAACTGTATAACAGAAAGATTTATCAACTTGAACATGAAGTTTCAAGATTGACAAACGGGGACAGATATATTTGGCAAAACAGAGAAAGTATAACAATTGAAGAAATAAAAAAGCGTATTGAAAACAGATGTTATGAAATATTGGGATATTTTCCTGACCTGCAAAATCCTAAAACTTTTAATGAAAAAATAAACTGGTTAAAATTAAATAATTATAATCCTATAGAAAATTTATGCGCCGATAAGGCAACTTTTAAAGAGTATTTAAAAGATAAATCTCTGGAAAATTGTATAGTTCCTAATTACGGAGTGTATAATTGCGTGGAAGAAATAGATTTCGATAAACTTCCCGAGCAGGTTGTATTTAAAAATACAATAACCGGCGGAGCACACGGAGTAATAATTATAAAAAATAAATCTAAAACAGATATTGAAAAATTAAAATATGACTTAAATACACTTCTTTTAGCGATAAATGATACATATGCAAGTTGTTTGGTACCTGCAAGAAAAGAAATAAAACAGCGCCTTATAGCTGAAAAGTATTTAGAACAGCCTGACGGGCAATTATTCGACTATAAAATATTCTGTTTTAACGGTGAGCCAAAATTCATAAAGCTTCATAATGACAGATTTTCTAAGGAAGGTTTAGATGTAAATTACTACGATTTGGATTGGAAACTCGTTTCATTACATGATAAATTTTACAGAAATTCGGGTAAAATTTTTCCTAAACCTGAAAATTTAGATAAAATGCTTGAGATATCAAGAAAAATAGCAGCTGATTTTCCGTTTGTACGAGTTGACCTTTATGATGTAAACAACAACATCTATGTTGGAGAACTGACTTTTAATCCCGGTGGGGGATATGAAGGATTTAGCTATGAAGAAGATTTAAAAGCCGGCGAACTCTTGGATATTGAAAATATATTACCCGCAAACCCAACGGGGGGGGGGGATTTTTAATATAAAAATTAAATTATTTTCCGTATTTAAATACATAAATAATTTGATTTTTAACTAACATTGACGGAATAAGAATACAAGTATGAATAAGGAATTAAGATGAAATTATTTGATTATGAAAAAACAGATACTTCCGTTTTTTTAACAATTTTAGGAATTAAGATAAAATATACTTCACAAAGAAAACTCAATAAATTGTATAATAAAAAAATTTTTCAACTTGAACATGAAGTTTCAAGATTGACAAACGGGGACAGGTATATTTGGCAAAACAGAGAAAATATAACACCGGGGGAATTTAAAAAACTAATTGAAAAAAAATTTTATGAAATGTTAGGATATTTTCCTGACCTGCAAAATCCGAAAACTTTTAATGAAAAAATAAACTGGCTAAAATTAAATAATTATAATCCTATTGAAAATATATGCGCCGATAAAGCAACTTTTAAAGAGTATTTAAAAGAAAAATCCTTGGAAAATTGTATAGTTCCTAATTACGGAGTGTATGAGAGTGTGGAAGAAATAGATTTCGACAAACTTCCCGAACAGGTTGTCTTTAAAAATACAATAACCGGCGGCGCTAACGGTGTAATAATTATAAAAAATAAATCAAAAACAGATATGGAAAAATTAAAATATGACTTAAATAATCTTCTTTTAGCTATAAATGATACTTATGCAAATTGTTTGGTGCCGGAAAGAAAAGAAATAAAACAACGTCTTATAGCTGAAAAATATTTAGAACAGCAAGACGGTCAATTATATGATTATAAGATTTCTTGTTTTAACGGGGAACCGCAGTTTATTGAATTGTGTTTGGACAGGTATACAAAAAAAGGTCTGGATGTACTATGTTATGATGTGAATTGGAATGTTATTCCTCCTCGAGATAAGTTTCACAGATGCTCGGGCAAAATTTTTCCCAGACCTGAAAATTTAGATAAAATGCTTGAAATATCAAGAAAAATAGCAGCTGATTTCCCGTTTGTAAGAGTTGACCTTTATGATGTAAACAATAACATTTTTGTTGGAGAACTGACGTTTAATCCCAGTGGCGGATATGAAGGATTTAGCTATGAAGAAGATTTAAAAATAGGTGAACTTTTGAATATTGAAAATATATTACCCGCAAACCCAACGGGGGGGGGGATTTTACGATTAAATTTCTTTTTCGAAAATTTTATAAATATTATATTTCCCCGTGTATTTTCTCATGCTATGTAATTATTCCGTTTTTACGAAAATAATTTAGATTTTAGTAAAATTGATTCAATTTAATTTAAGTTGAGATAGTTGGAAAAAATATTTTACAATATCTAAATTTCTTGATATAATAACAATATAACCATAAAGGAGAAAGTAGTTATGATATTTAACGCTAAAACCCGCACGGGGGGGGGTAAAATCAGGATTTAATTTTAATTCATTTCTCCTTTTGAATATTAAAAAGAATTTTATGCACCAAACAAACAGTTTGAGTGCATTTTTAGTATTAATAATATTGACTTATATATACATACAAATATAATTATATAAAAGGAGTTTAAGTATGAAGAGAAATAAAGGTTTTACGTTAGCGGAGGTTTTGATTACTCTTGTTGTTATCGGGATTATTGCCGCAATAACTGTTCCTATTATTATGCAAAATAATAAGAAAAAGACTTATGTAACCAAAATGAAAAAATTTTATTCCTCATTAAGTCAAGCAATTAAGCTGGCAGAAGCGGAGCAAGGTTTATCATCCTTAGATTGGGATTTTAGCACGGGTAAATATGGTGGGGACAAAGCAGGTGTTGAGTTTTACAATAAATATTTACTAAAATATATGCCGGTTGAGTATGATTGGGAAGGTACATTGCATGGTTTATTAAGTGATGGAGTTTATATAGGCGGAACTTTATCTAATAATCAATATATGGAAATTAATGCACACCTTGCAGGAACAAAATGGAAATATAATTATAGTGATAACTTTAGAATTTGTATATATTCAAGAGATTATATAAACAAATATAATAATGTTAAGCCTTTAGATACTTGTTACGCTAACACAAAGTTATCCAGAGAGAAGTTAATTTCTGAGTGTAATAGGTACTGGGATTATTGTCCTGCCCTCATAATTCAAGACGGGTGGGAAATAAAGGATGATTTTCCCAGAAAATTATAGAAATATTTATAGAAAACATGTAAAACTATTCTAACGGGATTGTTAATTTTTGACCTATAGAGAGTTTATGAGCGTTGGATAAATTATTTACCTGTTTAATTTTATCAACTTTTGCGGGGTCATATTTACCGTAAAAACGATAAACAATTGAACTCATGGAGTCCCCGTTTTTTACCGTATAAGTTTCATTCTTGGTAATACCTAATTCTTCATTGAGTTTTGTTTCCGAATTAACAGGGATTACTGAGATTTGTGAAGAATTTAATTGAGGTAATTTGCTTTTTCTTGAAATCTTTTTTTCGAATTTGGGCTGACCTAATGCGGATTGGTTTGTTTCCTCGGGAATATTGGAACTGATGCTTAATAATGCGTTCATAATGAACATGCATAAAGTACCTGCAATAAAGCCTGTCAAAAGATATACTCCCGGTGATTTTTCTTCCTTGGGATTAATCTTAAAATTTTGCCATAATAAATCAAGTTCTTTTTGTTTTTGGGGGCGTTTGTACGCTTTTGGTGCTTCATCTTCCTGATAATAATCTTTTTGATTACGTAATTCAGATAAGAAAGCTATTTTTTCATCCGATAAGTTTGCTCTGTACATTGATGAATTTCTCATATTATTTATACCCCAATCCTTTCCCTTACATTGTATATGATATATGAAATAATTTGCTCAAGTCAAGAATTATAAGTGTTTTATTACAATAATATACAAAAATATAAATTTTTATTCCTCTTTTGGTTATAAAAAATTCGATAACATATATATGTTATCGAATTTAATAATTAATAATAATTTTTTATAAAATTAAGCTGCAACACCTTTAATTTCCGTAATTAAATAGTTAGCAATCCATTCAAAGTCGCTGTTTAATTCTGCTGCTTTTTTAAGGTAATCAATTGAACATTCACCGATACGAATTAATACCATTGCAACAATTCCTCTTGTTCTTCCTTTTACTACCTGAAGTGAATCAACTAAGGTAGGAACAGCTTCTTTTCCTATATTAACTAACTTATTTTCAATTTCATTTTTTACGTTATTATCTGCATCTTCTAATTCGTTTAAATATTCATTTATAGGTGTTAAAACTGTATTCATATTCTTTGTGCCTCTTTAACTTATTTCTATTTTATTATAAATTAAAATTTTCAAATTCCCGTTTTTTTAATATATTCTTTATATCCGGTCTGAAATTCAATATTAATAAGTATTTTGCCTCCGGTTATAATACTGTTTTCTATTTTTATATTTAAAAAATTAGTCCTTTGATATAGTTATAATATTATACTTTGGTATATTTAATTGACTTTAAAATATATTTAAACTGAATATATCCTAAAGAATTTTCTTTGGATATGGAAGTGTGTAAATAAAATGTTATTAGGGGTATTAAAATGCTAGTTGAAAAATACATTAACGGGTCTAACCAAAGAAGTCAGATAGAATTTAAAAATATTTCTAAAGATATAATCCCTTGGCTTGAACAGACTGCGCTGGAAAATAATTGCTTAATTGATAAAAAAGAGTGGAAAAGCAAATACAACAGTTATGTTATTTATGATTACGAACCGTTTTGTTCCGACGGGTTTGAGATAAATATTACCGTTTCTTCTCACGATATTAATTACTTATATTTCTTAAAGTTTTTATATGATAACAAACTGGATACCATCGAATATCTAAATAATTGTATAAATGATTAATCATTAGTATTATTGTAAAAGTTGAAATAAAATCATATAATAAAGCAAAAAGAAAGGAAGCAATATGGAAGAAAACAACACTCAAAATGAAAACAATAATTCTATTCAAGCAGAACATCGTGTATGTATGAAAAAATGTATAGCCATGGTGTTAGCTGCTTTTTTAGGCGGATTTCTTGCCGTTTATTTTGTAACCGACCAGATAATGGAACGTTCCTTCAAAAAACATTATCATCCGCCTATGCCGCCTGAACGTTTTGAACGCAATATATATAAAGATATGGACAGAATGTATAAAAATGACATGAAAGCGTTTGACGAAGCGTTTAAAAAATTTGATAAAAATTTTGACAAGCATATGGGTAAATTGCCTAAATTCAAACATAATGAGCTTGATATGCCCTTCTTTATTACGGAGCCGGTCAATGTAAGAACAGAATTTGATGACAATAAATTTGAAGTTATTGTACCGCTTAAACCGTTTAATAATGATGAAAAGAAAATCAATTATAACGTTTCAGGCAGAAAACTTTCAGTTTTCGGAAGTTCAGAAGTTAAAGATAAAGATTTTTCTCAAAATATTCAATTTTCTCAGGATTTTATTCTTCCTGAAAATGCAGATATAGCAAATATTTCCAAAGAAAAAGACGATAACGAATTAATAATTTCCGTACCCGTAAAACAATAATAATTCATAATATGTCCGAAAAAAGCAGCGATTGGTTTTAAATGCAAAAATTTTCGGACATATTATTTTTATGCTTCAGCCTAAAAAAAATTAATTAATAATTGTAAAGTTATAAGTATTTTATTAAAGTTTTTAAAAAATATTCCGATATATAAAAAAGAAAGTTGTTTGTTTAAAAGAGAATCGGAAATGACAATAATAGGCACTTCATATTCAGAAGCATATCAATACTTAACAAAGGCAAATTCACCCAAAAAAACTGAAGCAACAAGAACCGGTGAAGCAGCTTCAGTTAACCAAACACAAGAATTAAATAAGCCTGAAGATTTAAAAGAAATCAATGATATATCTAATGAAAATTATAAGGCATATACTTATAATCTGATAGCGCAAAAGGCTGACACGGATGATAATCTTGGAAATAATTTAAGTCAGGAAGAGAAAGAATATTTCATTAAGGATGCATTCTCTTATGAAAGTAAAGATGTATATTTAAGACAAAATATACTTGGGAATAAGCGCAGTGTAAATTTCCCTATATTTAATCAATTAAAGCTTCCTATGAATGGCGAACCTATGGAAATGTCAAACGGCTGGGGCTATATTAAACGTAATTCAGGTACTTTATACGGTAAGTTTGCCGCACGATATGATAATGAAGGACGTATGCAATCTGTATCTCTTCAAAGTGCGAACGGTCATTATTCATATAACGCAAAATATTTTTATTCCGATAACGGAGAAATGACCGAAATAGTAAGGTCAAATGA
Source organism: Candidatus Gastranaerophilales bacterium (assembly GCA_947589115.1). Lineage (GTDB taxonomy): Bacteria > Cyanobacteriota > Vampirovibrionia > Gastranaerophilales > Gastranaerophilaceae > Avigastranaerophilus. Next base: position 17,378 of record CANPZP010000024.1, read on the forward strand.
CGGTTATTATTCGGAAATTGTATATAATAGTGACGGTACATTAAAAAGTTTATATGAATCAAAACCCGAACCGAGAAGTCGTCAGGGATTTGTAGAAACAATAAAGGACTATTCATATTCATTTGATGATAAAGGAAATCCGGTTCAAATTATAACTGACGGATTTACCGGTAATACTACTATTGCATACAAAACAAGAAAAGGCGGATATTCTTTTTATCCCACAAACAGATTAAGTGAATGTATAGTAGAAAATTATTTCTCGCATGATTCAATTACGGCATCAAAAGATAAAGCTGTCTTTAAAAATGAGGAAGAAGAAATTCCTTTTAATAAGCAAATCGGTGTATCTTCATTTAATAAATATTTTGCTATAGAAATAGGTGAATATAAATCACCCGAAGGTACAAATGATTTATATTATGCAAAATATGACAATATGGGCAGACTTTCATCTATAGTGACAAAAAATCAAGATAAAGGGAATACTCTTTATGAATATACGTATTTAGAAGGCGGCGAAGTCCTTGAAATGAAATTGGACTATCAAACGGGTAAAATAACCGAATCTAAATATAATTATGACGGAGAAATTATATCTAAAACCGAATATGACAATATTGAAGATAAACTTTCCGGTAATAAATCCTACAGTCAAAGTTTTGAATATTCGCAAGATGAAAAAGGAAATCCTACTCAAACCATGACAGACTCCAGAGGGGTTAAAATTATTGAAACTTATAATCCTGAAGGTGAGAATACAAAAGAAACAATAGTCCTTTCCGAGGACTTAAAAGATACTTTTTCCTTTAACGGAGATAATGTTAAAGACAGTAAACAAACTTTGAGCGAATCTGAAGTTATTGTTCCTTTACAAAAGGATAATTATGATATTCCTTCCGCAGGTGAAGCCGATGAAACTGTAACGGTTGCCGGAGAAGATGGAACATACAATTATATTTATGATTCTCAAGGCAGACTGTCAAAAGTGGAATTAAATCGTGAGAACGGTAATGACGTTATTTCATATTCTTACGGCCCCGACGGTGAAATTACGGAAGAGCAATATAATGACACCACTAAAGTTAAATCCGTAAGAAAATTTGATAAAAACGGATTAATATTATCATATGAAGAAATACTTACTACTAACCCTCAAGAAAACACATATACAAGAAATTATACTTATTCATATGATGAAAACGGCAATCCTATTCAAATAATGTCTGATTCTAACGGGAAACAAATTCTCACAACTTATACATCGGACGGAAAATATACACAGAAAAAACTTGACGATAAAAATATAATAATGAATGCATTTTCTTATAAAAATGCTTCAACAGGTTCCAAAAGTGCTGATTTATCGGCAAATAACATAGTACGAGTTCCAATCAGCCAGCAATACGGAATACCGTTTACCTCTTCGCCGTCTAGTCAACAGGTATTCAATGATGAAACCGACAACGCAGATAAATATGAGGATATTCATGCAAAATATGATAATCAGGGAAGATTAACCAATCTTGTTTTTGTAAAAAATACTAACGGAATATATAGATTTTCAAGAGTATATTACAGATATTCCATAAACGGAGAAATAACAGAAACCCGTAATGAATCAAACGGTCGTATTACCGAAGTTACTTATAATCCTGACGGAACAATAAAAAGACAAATATCATATAAAAATTATTGGTGTAAAAAACATGACAGAGCGGATATAGACAGAGAATATTCATATTCTTTGGACGAAAATTCCAACCCCGTGCAAACTGTCCATAACTTAAAAGGAGTTACGGTAGAAACCGTTTATAAACGGGACGGCTCTTATGAAAAAATAAATAAAACAACTAATGTTGTTACAAAAATATAAATAATATTCCCCCTATTAATGTAATCTGATTTTGTTTATGTATTTGTGATAAAATAAATACATAAAAATGAGTATATTAATAAGGGAGCTTTCTTAGTGAAAATAATTCTACAGGCAGGCGGAAAAGGTACAAGGTTAGAACATTTAACTGAAAATAAGCCTAAATGTTTAGTTCCCGTTAAAAATAAACCGTTGATTTTTCATTTGTTTGATAAATATCCTGACGGGGAATTTATAATTATCGGTGATTATAAATTTGATGTGCTGGAGAAATATTTAAAAACTTTTGCCAAAAACGTAAATTATGAACTTATCTCTTCTCGGGGGGGGGGGAGAAAAGGTAACATTTGCGGCATAAAACAGGCACTTGAACGGGTAAATGATAATGAAAAATTCCTTTTAATATGGTGTGATATAATTTTATCCGATAGTTTTAAACCGGAAGAACTTCCTAACGGGAATTATATCGGTATACTTGAAGGTTCTTTATGCTCTTGGAGCTTTATAGACGGGAAATTGGAAAAAATTCCTTCGGATAAGTACGGAGTAGCGGGCTGCTTCTTGTTTGAGAACAAAAAACCTTTTGTAAATATTCCGATGGAAGGTTCCTTTACCTCTTGGCTAAAATTAAGCGGAATAAAACTTAAACCTCTTATTATGAAGGATTGTCGTGAGGCGGGTACTTTAGATTCGGTTAAAAGCTTTAAAGATACTGAAAATAGGTCAAGACCGTATAATAAAATTGAAATAAAAGAAAACTCTGTTATAAAAACAGGATTAACTCCCGATGCGGAAAAATTAATTGAGCGGGAAATTAATTGGTATAAGAAAATGCAAGAATACGGGTTTTCCAACATTCCAAAAATATACGAGTATTCCCCGTTAACTATGGAAAAAATAGCAGGTACCAATATATTTCAATCCAATCTGAATGAAGAAGAAAAACTGCTTGTTACTCAAAATTTAATTAATGCCGTAAATAAACTCCATAATTATGAAACTCAACCAGCTAATGAAGAAGATTTGTTTAATGAATACTATACAAAAACAATAGACAGATTAAACGGAATAAAAAATACTGTTTATTTTGCGGAAAAAGATTATATCAATATTAACGGAAAAATGTGCAAAAATCCTCTGTATTACACTAAAAGCTATAAAGATGCAGTTAAGGAAAAATTATTAAATACTGTTTTTTGTCCGATTCATGGGGATTGCACATTGACAAATACATTGGTAGATTCCGAAAAAAATATTTATTTTATTGATCCGAGAGGTTATTTCGGGAAACAATATATTTTAGGCGACATAAGGTATGACTGGGCTAAATTATATTATTCAATGTGCGGAAATTTTGACAGATTTAATGTTAAAGATTTTAAATTAAAAATTGAACCTGATGGAGTTCGATATGAAATAGAATCTAACGGCTGGGAAGATTTAACGCTGAAAGTTTTAGAGAATATGAATAATTGCAATGTAAGGGATATAAAATTTATTCACGCAATAATATGGCTGTCTTTAGCAAGTCATTGCAGTGAAGATTATGATTCCATGTGCCTTGCTTTTTATAACGGAACTTATTTGATACAGGAACATATATAAATTGGAAAATAAAAAAGAAAAATTAATACTATCAACGCTTAGACACACATGGTTCTTGGATTTTGACGGAACAATAGTTGAACATAACGGTTACAAAACAGGTGAAGATAAGCTTTTACCGGGAGTAAAAGAATTTTTAAACTCCATTCCCGAGGAGGATTTTATTATTATTACTACCGCAAGAGAAAAAGAAGCTAAAGAAAAAACAGAAAAGTTTTTAAAGAAAAATGCAATAAGATATAATCAAATTTTTTACGAAATGCCTATGGGGGAAAGGGTTTTAATAAATGATAACAAACCGTCGGGCTTATGTTGTGCTTATTGTGTTAATTTAGACAGGAATCAGGGTCTTGAGGATGTAGAGCTTGTTATAGATGAAACATTGTAAGGAGTCAGAGTGTTAATTATCAAAACTATAGTTCATGAAACAATTTGGGGCGGTAATAAATTAACCCGCTATACGGATTCCCTTTCAAAAAAAATCGGACACTTATATTCATTAATTTCTAACGGAGAATTTGAAAGCGAGATTTTAAACGGAGAGTATAAAGGGCAGTTGTTTAGAAAATATTTTGATGAGAATAAAAAAAGACTTCATCTTGAAAATTATAAAGAAATGCCATATGTGCTTGCGATTGTCGATGCCTCTGATGACTTAAGTATTCAGGTGCATCCTGATGATGCAATAGCAAAAGAACTTGAAAATACCGACTATGGAAAAAATGAGTCTTGGTATTTTATTCAGGCTCCCGAAACGGGCAAAATATATGCAGGCTGCAAAGTCAGGACAAAAGAGGAACTGATTGAGAAAATAAAACTAAACAAATTTAATGAAATATATGATTATCTTGATATTGAAAAAGATGATTATGTTTATATTGAAGCGGGAACTTTACATGCAATGTCAAAAGGGAGTTTGGTTTTTGAGATTGAAGAAAATTGTAATGCAACATATAGAATATATGATTTTGACAGAGCGGATAAAAATGGTAATAAGAGAAATTTACAACTTAGAGAAGCCGTAAAAGCTGTTGAAGTTTCTAAAAAACCTGTTGCGCAAAAATATACAAATAAAAAAATCGAAAGATTTTATACAACTCAATTATTTAAAAATACCGGTAAATACACAAATGAATCAAACACTATTGAGTGTTTAACAATAATAAAAGGTGAAACTCAAATACAAGAGTATAGTCTAAAGATGGGAACAACAATTGTATTGGAGCCAAAAGAAACCGTAAATTTGAATCCTTCTGATTTTATTGTTTCTTCCCCTGTAATAAAAGGAGATAAGTTATGTCAATAGAATTATCAGCATCAATGATGTGTGCAGACTTTTCCTGCTTGCGAGATGAAATAAAGAATCTTGAGGAGGCAGGTATAGACATATTTCATATAGATATTATGGACGGAAGTTTTGTTGACAATTTTGGTATGGGATATCAGGATATGGAATATATAAAGAAAACGGCGAAAAAGCCGGCAGAAGTTCATTTGATGGTCTTAAAGCCATATAACTATCTTGATATATTGTTTGAATTGGGAGTTGATATAATATATATTCATCCCGAGGTAGATCCTGACCCTGCCACGACTATTGAAAAAATTCATAAACATGGGTGTATAGCGGGTATTGCCATTAATCCCGGAACATCTGTTCCCGTTATTGAAGAATTGTTGAATGTCGTTGACAGGATTTTGGTTTTAGGTGTTAACCCCGGACACTCAGGCAGAAAATATCAGCAATATGTTGATAATAAACTTGAAAAACTTTTAAAACTTAAATCTTTGTATAATTATGAAATATATATTGACGGCGCCGTAACATCGGAAAGAATATTAAAGTGGAGCAAAAAAGGTGTAAAAGGTTTTGTTTTGGGCAGTGCAACACTGTTTAATAAAAACATAAATTATAAAATAATTATAAATAAAATAAAAAATGAATTAGCAATAACTAATGTTTTGTAAACTTAATCAAATAACCTGTTGTATGGGGAAGCCAAAAGGTTTGTTTCCTGAAAACATCATAATCAATAATATCAAAATTATCAAAAATTTCATCGGTAAATTCTTTGCCGTTATTTCTGTATGCGGTTACAATTAAATAATATGTTCCGGGAGGTAATTTATCATAACTGGATTGCCAGTTATTATTTGAATATTCAAAATCATATATTACAATTCCCTTGTTTTTGAATAAACTATAATAATACTTATTTGTATTTGAACTTGGCCCTAAAATAAGAGGCGTTTTTCCGTCATAGATTTGCGCAAATTGCTCCCATATTTCTCTTGAATTTTCTTTTTTCATTATAAATAAATCACGTTCGGAATATGCAATATTTATGGTGTAAGCTGAAATTATAATAACGGGTAAAAGGAAAATTAATATGAATTTACTTGCCTTCTTTTTAACTAAATCATATATTACGCATAAAGGATAAAATGCAATAATCAAATATTGAGGTATTAAAAACAAAAGAAATCTTTCACTTAACGGGTACAACTTATTAACGGTAAACAAAAATGTAATAAAAACAGGCATGAAAATAAGCATGAATAATTTTATATTTCTAATTAACATGCACACTGCGCCGATAAAAAATGATATGGTTAATCCCCAAATATAATATTCTTTAAAAGTTCTAAACATGTATTTAGAAAAATAGTAAATATATTCGGTAATATTTTTGATTACATTAAAAGAACTTTCCCAATATTGCTGCATTCCCGAACAGTGCGTGTTTATAATCGGTATCAAAATTAATGCTACATATAACAAAAACGGTACGAAGAAAAATAAAGAGCTTTTAAGTGTATTTATAAGAGTGTGAGATTTTATTGACTTAATTAATAAATATATCCCGCCCGCAGCAAGGATAAAAAATGAAGTCATAGATGCCATTGAAGTTAAAAATAATATAAAAAATATTACACAATTGTATTTAAAAGATTTTTCTTTCAAATCAATTTTAAGAAAAAGTATGGTAATTATAACAGAAATGAGTAATTCAAGAGAATACTGTTTGAAAATAACGGAATATGAATTAACAGCGGGGTTGCTGATGATGAAAACCGTACCTAAAATAGTTACAAAAGGATTTCTAAAGAGAATATTCAACAGCAGACTAAAAAGAGGAATAGTTAATATTCCGCAAATTAACGGGAAAAACCTTAAAGCCAAATCCGAAAAATAAGCTGTATGATTAAATTTTACGAAAGAATAAAACAATTTTGAAAAAAGAAGGAAAATAGGAGGCGCAACCTGAAGTTTATCAAGCGGTTTTAACAGCCCGAAAAAAGAAGTGTCAATAAGCTGCCTTGCTAAATTTGCTTCATCACATTGAAGTCCTTCGTTAACCAGATATAATTTTATCCTTAATATTATTCCCGAAATAATAACAACCAATAAAGTTATATTATAAAGGTTTTCTTCTTTATTTATAAATTTTCTTATCACAAATTAATTATATTATAAGAATGAATTAAATATCAAATAAAAAGACGGATTTTAAATTTGACCAAGGCTTTTGTTTAAAGTAAAATTATAAGGATATGAGAAAAGAGTGAGAAAATGAGTTCAAAGAAATATTTATTTACATCGGAATCGGTAACGGAAGGTCATCCTGATAAAATATGCGACCAAATTTCGGATGCTATATTAGATGAATTTTTAACAAAAGATGCAACGGCAAGGGTTGCTGCCGAAACATTTGCCACAACAGGTATGGTAATGGTTGCAGGGGAAATAACATCAAATTGCTATGTTGATATTCCTCATATTGTCAGAACCACAATAGAAAATATAGGATATACGGGAAAATCATCGGGCGGATTTGACAGTAAGACATGTGCGGTTATAACAAGTATAGATGAACAATCTGATGATATTGCAAGCGGAGTTAATAAAGCACTAGAATCAAGAGAAGATAATGGTATTTTAACAAAAGATGAAACAAATAATATAGGAGCCGGTGATCAGGGTATAATGTTCGGATATGCCTGTGATGAAACTCCCGAATATATGCCGCTTCCGATAAGTTTGGCTCATAAGCTTGCATATAGACTTTCACAAGTCAGAAAACAGGGTATTTTAAGCTATTTAAGACCCGACGGAAAATCTCAGGTGACTGTGGAATACATAGATAATGTTCCCTCCAGAATAGATACAATCGTTATATCTACTCAGCATGATGAAATAATAAACGGGTTTGAAGATAATATAAAAATTCAGGAAATAATACGTAAAGATATAATAGAAAAAGTAATAAATTACGTATTTGAAAAAGAACAGTTAAAACCGGATGAAAAAACAAAATATTTAATAAATCCTTCGGGCAGATTTGTAATAGGCGGCCCGCAGGGCGATGCCGGTTTAACGGGAAGAAAGATAATCGTGGATACATATGGCGGATATTCACGCCACGGCGGCGGTGCGTTTTCCGGTAAAGACCCGACAAAAGTGGACAGAAGCGCTGCTTATGCCGCAAGATATGTTGCTAAAAACATTGTTGCTGCGGGTTTAGCTAAAAAATGCGAAATAGAACTCGCTTATGCCATTGGTGTTGCCGAACCGGTTTCTGTTTATGTTGACACGTTTTCAACAGGAATTATTTCGGATGATGATATTACCAAAATTATTCGTGAAAATTTTGATTTAAGACCAAGTGCTATTATTAATTACTTTGATTTAAGAAATCTTCCGTCTAAAAACGGCGGTAAATTTTATCAAAAATTGTCAGCATACGGGCATATGGGGCGTGTGGATATAGACGTGCCTTGGGAACATTTGGATAAGGTTGAAACATTAAAACTTCAAGCTTCTAAATATACCTGCGGTGTGTAAATAATATCGTATTACGATTTTGAACTGAAAAAGGATTATTCTTCGCCTTTGACTGTTTATTTTTGGATGAAATATTTTTTAACAAAGTTTAATTCTTCTTCTTTGTTATTTAATTTTTTGTCTAATTTTTCTTTTA
>CANPZP010000025.1 GCA_947589115.1 Candidatus Gastranaerophilales bacterium
TTGACTTATATATACATACAAATATAATTATATAAAAGGAGTGTAAGTATGAAGAGAAATAAAGGTTTTACCTTAGCGGAGGTTTTGATTACCCTCGTTGTTATAGGTATTATTGCCGCAATAACTGTTCCTATTGTTATGGCAGCTCACAAAAGGCAGGAAACTTCGGCAAGATTAAAGAAATTTTACTCATCACTATCTCAAGCCGTAAGATTAGCGCAAATTGATAATTTTAGTTTTATGCAAGATTCACACGCCGAACGATATTCTGTATATAAAGATAATAATTTAGATTTATGGTGGAATAAATATTTAAGCAGCTTACCCATTACAAAACATGAGAATACAACATATAAAATTACTTCGGCAACAGATGAAGCGGGAATTACACCTAAATATATATATTCGTTAAATGACGGTTCACTGGTAATTTTTAGCGAATATTGCAGTAATTATAAAACCTGCAGTTTGTTATATGATGTTAATGGAGAAAAAGGTCCGAATTATAAAGGGCGTGATGTATTTATGTTTCACATTCAACAATATGATTATGATGATGAAGATATACACTGGGTAAAAGTTTGTGGTGGACGTACTTGTAACTATTATCATACTCCACGTACTGCATATATCAATGGTTGCAAACAATATACATCTGCAGGTGACTGTACGTATTTGCTTGAAAATGACGGTTGGGAATTTAAAAGTGATTATCCCATCAGGTTATAGTTCAATTTTTTATATATGGGTATACTTCACCTATCATATATAAACTGCCGGTTAAGATTTTAAATTGAGGAGTATTTAAAAAATCTATCAGCATATCTTTATTAATTTTTTTGATATTTTTTAATTGCGGAAGATTTTCAGTATATTCCTCAAAAGAAACTGCATTTTTATGATGAAATTCAAAATATAGTATTTCATCTTCGCAGTCAAACAGATTTTGAGCTATTGAATAATAATCTTTAGTATTTATGGTTGAATATATGAAGATTCTTTTTTTGTTTTTAAAATAAAAATCGAGGTTTTGTTTAAGTTTTAATGCTCCGTCAGGGTTGTGAGCTCCGTCAATTAATATATTTTTTTCTTTTATATATTCCAATCTCGCAGGCCAATATACGGTTTTCAAACCGTTTATTATATGTTCTTCTCTTATTTTATATCCTGATTTAATTAAAATATTTATGCACTGAAAAACGAGTGCAAGATTTTCTTTCTGATATGTACCCAAAAGTGAAAATTCATATTTATTCTTATTATATATGACGTAATTTTTATCATTTTCGAATAAGAGTTCAACATTATTTTCGACCGTATGCACAGGGGCATTTTTAGTATGTGCAATTTGTTTTATTGTTTTGCAGCCGGTATTATTTTCCGAAATAATAACAGGAATATTATTTTTAATAATTCCCGCCTTTTCAAGAGAAATTTCTTCAATGGTATTACCAAGTCTGTCGGTATGGTCTGGGGATATTGAAGTTATAACAGAAAAAACAGGCTGTTTAACAACATTTGTAGCATCGAGTCTGCCACCCAAACCTGTTTCTATTACAGCTATATCCGTTTTTTTATCATAAAAATATTTATAAGCTGCGGCACTAAGAAGCTCAAATTCCGTCATGTCTATATTATGCTTATCTGCCAGTGTGCAGATGGCGTTTAAATATTGTGAAAACTCATCGGGAGAGATATCTTCATTATTAATTTTTATTCTTTCCGTGTATTCAACAAGGTGAGGACTTGTATATAAACCTGTTTTATATCCCGCACATTTTAATATATTGGCTAATATTGCCGAAACAGACCCTTTTCCGTTAGTTCCCGCTATATGAATAATATTTATTTTATCCTGAGGATTATTTATTAAATTTAATAAAGCACTAATCCTATCAAGTCCCGGATTTATATAGAATTTTGCTTGCGATTGCAATAATTTTTTTATTTCTTCATAATTTATATTCATTTAATTGTACTTTTTAACTGCATAACTATTTTATCTGTAGGATTTGTTAAAGCTAACTCCGAAACTTTTTTACGCATAGACTCAAGTTTATCAAGATTCAATTCTTGTATTTTGTTATAAAGAGTTGTTTCATTGCAGTCGGAGTCCTCAAGATAGAGAGATACACCTTTTTCACACATTTCATGCGCATTTTTTCTTTGATGGTCTTGAGATGCAAAAGGATACGGAATAAGTATTGATACCGCACCCGATGCCATTATCTCGGAAAGACTCAAAGAACCTGCCCTTGAAATTACTATATCTGCTGATTTTAAAGGATAAACCATTTCATCAAAATATGGTTTAATAATTATATTAGGATTATTTTTATAATCGGGATAAATTTTTTCCGTTTCATTAATAATTTCGTCATAATTTTTTTTACCCGTTTGAAGAATAACATAATAATCGGCGCTAAGTTTTTCAAGCAGTTTTACTACTGTTTTATTAATAGTTGCGGCACCTTGGGAGCCTCCCGTAATAAATATAACTTTTTTATCCTGATTAATATTTAATTTATTTCTTGCCTCTTCTTTTGTGACTCTATAAAAAGCTTCTCTTACCGGATTTCCGTTAACTATTATATTTTTTGATTTAAGTATTTTTTTTGAATTTTCAAAAGCAACGGAAACTATACTTGCTTTTGGAGCGGATATTTTAGAAACCATTCCGGGGATGGAATCACAGTCATGAATCATATAGGGATGTTTATTTAAGATGGAAGCCAAAACAATAGGAGCGCTTACATAACCTCCTGTTGTAAAAATTCCGTCAGGAGAGTATTTTTTTAAATAATACGATGCTTTATTAACCGCAAATATAAGTTCGATACCCCATTTTAACAGTCCTATGCTTAATTTTCTCGGCATACCCTTAACTTTTACCGGTAAAAATTCCACTTGGGGATAGTGTTTAGCGATATCATATTCCATATTTTCAGGATTACCGATAAAATATATTTTTTCCGTATCATCAAGGGTTAAAAGTTTTTCTATTATGGTAAACGCAGGATAAATATGACCTCCGGTACCGCCTCCTGATATAAAGTATGTTTTTTTATTGGACATTTGGGAACCTTCTTATTCTTTTTTTTGAAATATTAAGTAAAATACCTACCATACACATTGTAATAAATAAAGAAGTACCGCCGTAACTTATAAACGGTAACGGTACACCCGTTGCGGGAAACATTGAACTTGATACGGCAATATTAATATAAGCCTGAATACATATTGAAATTGTTATTCCTGCAGCTAAAAGTTTACCGAATAAATCTTCACATTTAGAAGAAATTAAAAGTCCTCTTTGAAGGAAAGCGAGGAATAAACCTATAATTAAAACACAGCCTATGAAGCCAAATTCCTCCGCAAATACGGCATATATAAAATCTGTATGTCCTTCGGGGAGCCAGCCGAGTTTTTGCCTTGAATTTCCGTATCCTTCACCGAATATTCCTCCGGCAACAAAGGCAAGCATCGATTGAATTATGTTATAACCCGCACCAAAAGGGTCGGATTCAGGGTCAAGCCATATTTTTATTCTTTGTTTTTGGAACGATTGGATTACGAAGCTTAAACCGAATAATCCTGTCATTATTCCGCCCAATATTAATTTTATTGAACCGCCCGCAGCAAAGTATATTGTTACTGAAGATGCCAATAATATCATTACCATACTTAAGTTTGGCTGTTTAAATATTAATGCGGTCATTATAATTATCGGGATGTAATATTTATACATTTTTGAGTTGAAAATATTTATATCACGTGAAAAAGCGCTTGATAATAACATAATAACCGCAAGCTTTGATGCTTCCGAGGGCTGAAATTGTATCGGCCCGATTGTAAGCCATCTTGTGGCTCCGTTTACCGTTGTACCGAAAAAATGCACACATATCAATAAAAATATGATAATCCACGAAAAAGATATTGATAATTTATCCAGTGATTTATAATTTATATGACTTATAATCAACATTGCAATTAAGCCTAAAACAAACCAGATAAATTGTCTTATAACAAAGTAAAGAGATGATACACCCTGAATAATGCATTTAGGTGCTCCGGCGGAAAATATTGCCAATAATCCTATTATTATTAAAAACATTACAATAAATATTAAAGTGGAGTCATATGATGATAATATTACTCCCGTATGTACATTTTGATTTCCTGTATTATAATTTGGATTTGACATATTCTTTAAACACTTCTCCTCTGTGTTCATAACTGTTAAACATATCATAGCTTGCGCAAGCAGGTGATAAAAGAACTACTTCATTTTCAAGCTTTAATGATGTATCTACCGCTTCTTCTAATGAATTTGCCATGATTATATTATTAAATCCGTTTTGCTCCATATTTTCTTTAAATCGTTGAGCGGCTTCGCCTATCAATATTACGTTATTTACATACTTATTAATATATTCTTTGCAAAATTCACTCAAGTCGGTATTTTTATCTCTGCCTCCCGCAATTAAAGTTAAGGTTTTACCTTCAAATGCTTTAATCGCAACAAACGATGCCTCCGGATTTGTGGCTTTTGAATCATTATAAAATGCTTTTCCGTTTACTTGTGTAACATATTCAATTCTGTGTTCCACCGCTTTAAATGACATAATTTGTTCTTTTATGTGTTCATTTGAAATTCCGATAAGTTTTGCAATAATTATTGCACACATAGCATTTTGATAATTATGCTCTCCCACAAGCGAAATTTCATTAAGCTTTATAATTTCTTCTTCCGTCTTACGTTTAAAGTATATAGCATCATTTTTAATATAACAGCAATTTTTATCAAGCTCTTTAGAATAAATAAATTTTTCTCCCGAATATTGCTTTGCAAACTCGTATATTTTTTCGTCAGCCCCGTTAAAAACAGCATACATCGGTTGTTTATAGTCTTTAAATAAACTTATTTTAGCCTGAAAATAATTATCCAGTCCGCCGTGCCAATCAATATGGTCAGGAGTAAATGTTAAAAAACAAGCAATTTGAGGCTTAAACGTCGGAGAATATGCCAGTTGAAAAGAACTTACTTCGCAAACAAAGAAATCGGGTTCTTTTTCAATTAATGATGTCGGCGGAACTCCTATATTTCCGCATACCGGTGCGTTATATTCACTGTTCAGTATATGAGATGCAAGATATGTAGTTGTTGTTTTTCCGTTTGTACCTGTTATTGCTATAAAAGGAGATTTTGCTTCTAAATATGCCAGTTCAACTTCTCCTATTACGGGTATATTTTTTTCCTTTAATCTTGCAAAAATTTCGCTTTTAGGAGGTATTCCCGGACTTGTAACGGCTATATATGAATTATTAATAAATTCATCCGTGTGAGCGCCCGTTTCTATTTTTATACCTTCTTTTTCAAGTTCTGTTATTAAATCTTTATCTTTTTCAGAAACGTCTTTAGATTCAGTTATATAACAATCGGCACCTTGTTTTGCAAGGTATCTTGCTGCTGATGTCCCGCTTTTTGATAATCCTAATATAAGTACTTTTTTGTCAATCCATTTTCTTTTCATAATTTACCTACCAAATTATATAAAATAAAATTACCGCTATAGCGCAAAAGATAGCACTAAATAGCGAAAATACCATAACAATCTTATTTTCACTCCAGCCTGAAAGTTCAAAATGATGATGAATGGGACTCATTTTAAATATTCGTTTTCCCGTCAGTTTAAAGCTTGCAACCTGAAGTATAACGGATAATGTTTCAATACAAAAAATTAAGCCTATAAGAAGAAGCCATAATTCAAATTTTCCCATAACCGCAACAGTACCAAGTAATCCGCCTAAAGCTAAAGAGCCTGTATCACCCATGAAAACTTTGGCGGGATATTTATTATAATATAAAAATCCCACACAAGCTCCGATTGCGGCAGCTGTTATTATGGCAATATTATCCTGTCCTGATATAATAGCTAAAACCGTACATGCCGCCATGGAAATAGCAGTATTAGATGCGGCTAATCCGTCTAATCCGTCTGTTAAATTTACTGCATTTGAAACTCCCGTTATAAATATTACCGCAAATATCGTGTAGAAATAATGCAAATCTACACTATATTGTCCTATATTCAAATATGTTTGTCCCGTTAATGTCATATATACAGCAGGCAATAAAGAAATTACTATTTGCAGAAATAATTTATTTCTCGGCGTTAATCCCGCTTTATTCTCTTTATGTTTGATTTTACCTATATCATCCGTTAATCCTGCAAGCATAAAGAAAGCCAATGCTATTAACACAATTAAAGATGCTGGGCTTAATCCCTGATTCATTGTTAATAGTGCAAATGATGCTAATATTATTGATAAAACTATAAATACACCTCCTGTAGTAGGTGTTCCCGCCTTTTTTGCATGATTTTCCGGTACATCTTCCAAAATATACTGTGTATACATCTTTTTCTTTAAAAAATCTATATATACAACTCCTGATAACAGTGTTATTACGAATGATACCAGCATCGAAACTACTATTAGTATATTGAATTTCATTATTTTTTTAACTCCCCGATTATTTCTTCAAATTTCATAAATCTTGATGCTTTTAAAAGTATTGTTGATTCTTTCTTTACGTTTTCTTTTATAAAGTTTACAAGTTCTTTTTTATCTGAAAAATGATTCGCTTTTGTTTTTTTAGGATTTATAAAATGTGCAAGCTTCCCTAATGTGAGAATATAATCACATTCAAAATTATCTAAATAATCCCCGATTTCTTTATGATATTCTTCTTCATTCATTCCTAACTCACCCATATCACCAAGTATAACGGCTTTCGGAGCCGGAGTATATGACAAGAATGTTTTTAATGCGGCTTTTAATGATTCGGGGTTTGAATTGTAACTGTCATTTATCAACTTATATCCGTTAACTTCCTGAATATCCCATCTTTTTTCAATCGGAGTAAATTCCTCCAACCCTTTTTGTATGATTTCATATGGTAAACCGGCTTGAAGAGATACTTCTATCACGCTGAGTGCATTTTGAATATTATGTTCTCCCGAGGTGTTTAACCTGTACTTATACCCTTTATATTCAAATTCGCTTGAATTTGAAGTTATTTGTATTATTTTTAAATTTTTATCCTCTAAGCTGAAATATATTGTTTTATGCTTATTGTCATTAACTTTTTTTATTAATTCATTATCATGGGCTATAAGTATTCCGTCTTTTTTCAGATATTTTGCAATTTCAAATTTAGCTTTTGCAATATTTAAAAGAGAGCCTAATCTTCCGATATGAGCACTTCCCGAGTTAACTATGACGGCAATATCAGGCTCGGAATATTTTGATAAGAGTTCAATCTCTCCCATACCTCTCATCCCCATTTCGACTATAAGATATTTTGTTTCGGGAGTCAGAGAAGAAAGAGTTTGACATAATCCTATTTCATTGTTGTGATTTAATACCGATTTAACAGTTTCTCCCGCATTTTTAAAAACGCTGTACATCATTTCTTTAACGGTTGTTTTCCCGCTGCTTCCCGTTATTGCAATAGTATAAGGATTTATTTTTCTCTTGTAATAATTTGCCAGTTTTAAATATGCTTCTTTTGTATCCTCAGTAATAATAATAATTTCAGCATTATCAATTATTTTATCTTTACTGAAATAACCGCTCGCACCTATATTTAAAGCTTCCGAAATAAAATTCTCGCCGTCAAAAGACTCCCCTTTTAACGGAATATATATATCACCCTTTTTTATTGTTCTTGTATCTGTTGAAAAACCGTATAAATTCTTGCTGTCCCCGCCTTTTATTATTTTGGCTCCGGTTGCTTCTTCTATCTCACCTATACTTAATTTCATATTATCCCCAATCGCTGATTAAATTTTATCATAAACTTGATAATATTACTCTTTTGTGAATAAACTTAAATTCTTTATAAAAAATCAATCATTCGTTTTACTTCGCCAAAATCGACATTTAACTCTTTTGCTAAGGGTAAATCCATAACAACTTTGTTACTTAAACGAAATATTTTCGGAAATATTTTAAACTTCCCCTTAAAAGCAAGTTCTGAGGATAATCCGCCCTTTTCAGAATCGTATATTTTCGAATAGTTCAACCCCACGGTAGCGCAAAACGGAAATCCGGCCTGCCCTTTCGCATCCTCGGTTAATACTCCGAATGTGCGGCATACTATAGGTCTGTTTTCATATATACTGCACTTATGTTCTATTAAAAACGGGCAGGTATAAGACTCCGGGTCCCCTTTTTTTTGCTCCTCTATATTTTTCTTTATAATATTTTTTATGTCGGACTCTAACCTGTCATATCCTTTCATCATATAATCAAATTCAATTTTTGATATGGGATAGTTCCCCCTTTCACAGCATAATGAACATCCGGGTTTACAGTATATATATTCTTTTTGATACTCAAATATTTTTGCTAAATCCGAATCCAATACTCTAAGAAACTCTTCGTAATTTCCAAATTCCATACTATATTCCTGCCATATGATAATAAGCATTAATAGTATAACAGCTTACTGATAATAAATAAAACAGAAAAACAATTATTAATATTTTGTATGCCGTAATATATTTTTCCTTAAAATTAAATTTTTTGCATGCAAGAACTAAGAATAATAAAGGCATTAGGGGTATAAGATATCTGCCTTGAAAACCTGAAATATAATAAGTAGAAGGATTACTCCAATATATCAGATGAGAATACTGTATTAAACAGTAGAATAAAATAAAAGAGAAAATCGCAGCAGATTTAACAATTGCCTTTACATTTTCTTTGAAAAATATAAACATGGACAAAAATATAAATGCTGTTTGAAAATAGATAGGAGCTTTCATCGTAAATTCTAAATATCCGAAATGTCCTATAAGAGCTCTCAAATATAACGGCCATCCAAAGTACGTTGAAAATATTAATTTTGCAACAACTATTCCGGGTTCAATAAATATATACAGAGGATTTTGTATAACATCATATTCTGTATTAATATTTTTATAGTTAATTGCTAACCATATAAAACAGGTTAAAATTGTAAAAAACATTAATAATATTATATAAATATATTTGTTATGTTTAAATTCTTTTGAAAATTTTGGCAGAAAGATTAATAAAAATAAAGGGAAAATAAGTGACTTTAATAAAGCTCCAATAATTGCAACAATAAAAAGAACTTTGTACTCTTTTTTAGAAATTTCACAGTTTTGAAAAATTAATTTAAACACATAAGCAAAATAAAGGAAAGCAAAACCGTTATTAAAAGAATCCGCACTCAGACTCATACCTTGATATAAAGCCATAGGGAAAAGAGCCGTAAACATAAACGGCCACTTAAAAACAGGTGTTATTTTTATTGCAAATGCAACTAAAATTATATAAGCAATTAAATTCAAAAATCGGCTTAACAAAAACAAAACAATCCCGTTTTGAGTAAATAAAGAACCTATTTTGATTCCCAAAGCCGATGTAATATACATAAACGGAGAATTTCTGCTCGCAAGATGAAAACCATTCGGGTTCTTTTCGGAAATAAAATTGTTAAAATATTTATCGTATTTAGTCAAAGGAGCGGGTGTTTTATTATAAAAAATTCCTTGTGCAACTTCACAAGCTCTGTATAAATGACATTTTTCATCCGGAACACCGTCAGGAGGTGTTATGAATATCATTATATTCCCAAATAATAAAGCTATTATAATAAATATTAACCAAGGTTTATCTAAAATATTTTTAATATAATTTTGTAATATCGAAATCATAACTATCCTATTCTTTAGACAGGTGCATTGATAATAAAAGTAACAGGCCCGTCATTTAACAGACTTATTTCCATATGAGCTCCAAAAACTCCTGTCTTTACTTTAATTTTCTGTTCTTTTACCTTTGATATAAAATATTCGTACATTTCATTTGCCGGTTCGGGCGGCATTGCATTATCAAATGAAGGTCTGGTACCCTTTTTTATATCCGAACACAATGTAAATTGAGAAACTATAAGCATTTCACCATTAATATCTTTTACGGATAAATTCATTTTGCCGTTTTCATCCGAAAAACATCTTAAAGCACAAACTTTATTTGCAAGCCAATCAGCCTTTTCTTTTGTATCTCCCTTCTCGGCTCCGAACAAAATTAAATAACCCGCATTTATTGAATTAAACAGTTTATTATCAATTGTTACCGATGCATTTTTTACTCTTTGTATAACAAGTTTCATTGTTTAACCGCTATAACTTCAATTTCCACTAAAGCACCCTTAGGAAGCTCTTTTGCAGCAACACAAGAACGGGCGGGTTTTGAAGTAAAAGATTTTTCATATATGTTGTTAAATATTGAAAAATCCTTCATATCGGCTAAGAAACAAGTTGTTTTTACAACGTCTTTAAACGAGAAACCTGCTGCATTTAAAAGCCCGTCTATATTTTTTAATACTTGGTCAGTTTGTTCTTCAATATTGCCGCCTATAAAAGTATTTGTTTCGGGATTTATAGCTATCTGCCCAGAGCAATATAAAGTATCTGAGCATAAATATGCTTGTGAATACGGCCCTATTGCCTTAGGCGCTTTATCTGTTGATATAATTTTATTCATCACCCATATCTCCCAATTTATTTTGTATAGCCTCTTCAACATGAGTTTCCACTGCATCTTCGGGAGCTTGTGAATTTTGTGTTTCCGTAACAACTATTTTATTAACCGCCATTACAGAATCATTTTCCATCAGATTTTGGATTCTAACCCCTGTTGCAGGTCTGCCCTGACGTGAAATATCACCGGCTTTTATTCTTGATACAATACCGTTTTGAGTTACAACCATAATTTCATCATTTTCTTCAACAACCGTTAATGCCACAAGTCTTGATGCCGATGATTTAAACTTAGTTGCAATTAAACCTATACCGCCTCTGTTTTGAGCTCTAAATTCGGATACTTTTGAACGTTTTCCGAATCCGTCAGACGTTACTACCAACAAATCAGCATCAAAATTCTTCGGTATTATATCACATCCTATGATTGTATCCGCAGCTCTCAACTTCATTGAATTTACACCTCTTGCACTTCTGCCTAAAGGTCTTAAATCGTCAATAGCAAATCTTATAGCCATGCCGCAGCTTGTAGCTATAAACACTTCATCCGTATTGTTTGCTTGTTTAACCCAATTTAAAGTATCACCCTCTTCTAAACCGATTGCTATTATACCCGTTTTCCTGATACTTGCAAAATTATCAAGCCCTATTCTTTTTATGTAGCCTTTTTTAGTAAGCATAATTAAATTTGAATTAGGGTCAAAATTTGATACCGGTACAACCGCCGTTATTTGTTCATCCTGCTCTAACGGCAAGACATTTATAATGGGCAGCCCTTTTGCTTGTCTTGAACCTTCCGGGAAATCATATACATTCAAGCTGTATACGGTTCCTTTGCTTGAGAAGAATAATACTTTATCGTGCATCATTGCCGTAAAGAAATGACCTACATCATCATCTTCTTTTGTCTTTATTCCGCCTTTTCCTCTTGTTGCCCTATTTTGTCTTTCAAATACATCAAGTGAAATACGTTTAATATACCCTTGTCTTGTAATAAATACCGCCATTGGAACATTCGGAGTTAAATCTTCTATAGTCATTTCATCAGCTTCGGGCAAAATTTGAGTTTTTCTTTCATCTCCGTATTTTTCTTTGTCTTCATTTAATTCGGCTTTTATTACGTCTAATACTTTATTTCTGTCAGAGAGTAAATCTTCGTATTCCTTAATCTTTTTGTTTAATTCATCATACTCGGATTTTATTTTATCCTGTTCTAAACCCGTTAAACGTCTTAACTGCATTTCAAGAATAGCATTAGCTTGATCAACGTCAAGTCCGTAGCCTGACATTAAACCTAATCTTGCATCATCTGCGGTTTTAGATTTTTTTATAAGTTCAATAACATCATCTAAACTTCCTAACGCAATTAATAAACCTTCTAATATATGGGCTCTCATTTTAGCTTTTTTAAGGAAGAACAAAGTTCTTCTGGTTATGATTTCAACCCTGTGTTCAATAAATTCGTTAAGAACTTCAAGTAAATTCATTAAGCGGGGCTGCTGTCCCACTAATGCCAGCATATTTACTCCAAACGTAGCCGTTAATTGAGTAAATTTATATAAATTATTTCGAACTACATCAGGCTTTGCATCCCGTTTTAATTCAATAACAATACGCATTCCCTCTCTGTCCGACTCATCTCTTATATCAGATATTCCGTCAATCTTTTTATCACGAACAAGCTCTGCTATTTTTGTAATTAAAGCCGCCTTATTGACCTGATAAGGAATTTCTGTTACAACAATTGCCGTTCTTGATTGACGGCCTCCTCCGGCTGCTATTTCTTCAAAGGTTGAAATAGCTGACATCTTTATTGAGCCTCTTCCCGTTTCATAAGCTTTTTTTATTTCGGAAACACCGATTATACTTGCACCTGTCGGGAAATCGGGGCCTTTAATATAATGCATTAGCTCATCAACCGTTAAATTAGGATTATTAATTAACGCAATAGTGCCGTCAACAATTTCACATAAGTTATGCGGAGGTACATTAGTAGCCATACCTACTGCAATACCGGAAACTCCGTTTAATAAAAGCATTGGCAGTCTTACGGGAAGCACGGAAGGTTCTTCCAATGAACCGTCAAAGTTTGGTACAAAATCAACTGTTTCGCAATCTATATCGGCAAGCATTGAGGTTGTTATTTTATGCATTCTTGCCTCTGTATACCTCATAGCCGCAGCACCGTCGCCATCTACCGAACCGAAGTTTCCATGCCCATCCACCGTTAAATATCTGGTTGAAAAATCTTGTGCCATTCTGACTAATGATTCATATACGGCAGTATCACCATGCGGGTGGTATTTACCTAAAACCTCTCCGACGATTCTTGCACATTTTTTAAACGGTTTATCGGGTGCCATTCCAAGCTCGTTCATTGCAAATAAAATACGTCTGTGTACAGGCTTTAACCCGTCTCTTACATCCGGCAATGCCCTTCCTATTATTACCGACATCGCATAATCTATATAACACTGCTTCATCTGTTCTCTGATATTAACGGGAACTATTTTTCCGTCATCAAATATGTTTTGTTGAGCCAATTTATACCCCTTTTTAAAAATATTCCACTTTAATTAAAATATGTCTGCATGACATATATGTATTGTATCATAAACACTATTTTGTGGCAAAATTGCAATAATAATCTTATAATTTTTGTTTTATAATAAAGGCATGAATACAAAGATTGAAAATACCGAAAAAATAAAAAAAACAGCTGCTCAAGCAAAATTAAATCATATAGCTGTCATTATGGACGGTAACAGAAGGTGGGCAAAATCAAAACTGCTTCCCGTGTTTGAAGGGCATAAAAAAGGAGTTGAAGCTTTAAGAACAATATTAAAATCATGCGCAAAATTCGGAATAAAATATTTAACTGTTTATGCTTTTTCTACCGAAAATTGGAACAGAGCCATTGATGAAGTTAATTTTTTAATGGATTTATTGGCTAAAACCATTGTTAAAGAACTGCCTTCATTTATGGAAAATAATGTCAAATTAAAATTTATAGGGGACAGAAATTCTCTTAAAAAAGAATTGTCAGAAATATTAACCTCCGCCGAAAATGAAACAAAAAACAATAACGGAGTTAATTTGCAAATAGCTTTTAATTACGGAGCAAGAGCTGAAATAAAACAAGCTTTTGAAAAGTTATTATTAAAAATTGAAAACGGCGAAATAAAGAAAGACGATATCAAAGAAGAAGATATTTCTTCATGCCTTTATACAAGTACTATACAAGAACCCGATTTATTAATAAGAACGGGCGGAGAAAAAAGAATAAGCAATTTCCTCTTATGGCAGTGTGCATATACGGAACTTTACTTTACGGATATACTATGGCCTGATTTTGATGAATCTGCCCTAACGGATGCAATTTTAGCTTTTAGTTCAAGAAACAGAAGGTACGGGAAATAATGATTGAAATAACTCTTGCAACTTCAAATCCTCATAAATTAGATGAAATAAATAAAATAAATAAAAATCCGAATATTATTTTTAAAGTAATAGAAGGAGAGTTTAATCCTGAGGAAAACGGAAAAACATTTGAAGAAAATGCGAAAATAAAAGCCAAAGAAGCTGCAAGAATAACTAAAACGTACTGTCTTGCCGATGATTCGGGACTATGCATAGATGCATTAGAAGGACTTCCCGGCATTCATTCCGCAAGATATGCACCTTCTCAAAAAGAAAAAATTGAAAAAATTTTAAACGAATTGAAAAATGTTCCTTTTGATTACAGAAGTGCTCATTTTACATGTTGTATGATATTAACCGATTCTGACGGTAATGTTATACATAAGGAGGAAGGTAAAGTTTTCGGATACATAGATGATTCCGCTAAAGGCTCTAACGGGTTCGGATATGACCCCATTTTTTATTTGCCGGATTATGACAAAACAATTGCTCAACTGCCCGAAGAAATTAAAAATGAAATATCTCACAGAGCAAATGCTTTAAACCCCATGCTCAAATGGATTAATGACAACCTTTGATTTAAGTTATGTTTAAAATATAATTTGAAAAAAGAAAGGTAAAATTATGATAATTCCCAGTATTGATTTAATGGGCGGAAAAGCAGTTCAGTTAAAACAAGGAAAAGAAAAGGTTCTTGAAAAAGAAAATGTTACGGAGCTTGCAAAATATTATTCAAGATTCGGAGAAATAAGCGTAATAGACTTAGATGCCGCAATGAATAAAGGAAATAATGAAGCTCTTATAAAAGAGATATGCAAAGTGGCATACGCAAGAGTAGGCGGCGGAATAAGAGATATTGATAAAGCAAAACGCATTCTTGCCAACGGCGCTAAACAAATTATTATAGGTACTTGTGCAAACGAAGAATTTCTTTCTAAACTGCCGAAAGATAAGGTAATAGTTGCACTGGATTCTAAAAAAGGTAAAATTACCGTTGAAGGCTGGACTCGTGAAACAGATGCTACGGCTAAAGACTATATTAAAAGATTTGATAATTTATGCGACGGTTATTTATATACTGTTGTTGATAAAGAAGGGATGATGCAAGGTACGGATATTGAATCCGTAAAAGAAATTCGTTCATTAACCGATAAGAAAATTATTGCTGCAGGCGGAATATCAACTATAGAAGAAATAAAAACTCTTGTAAAGATGAATGTTTCAACTCAACTCGGTATGTGTATATATACAGGCGCCGTTAATCTTGTTGATGCGTACACTGAAGTAATGGATTTTGAAAAACAAAACGGTTTAATACCTACAATTGTACAGGATGTTGAAACTAAACAAGTTTTGATGCTGGCATATTCAAATAAGGAATCCCTGAAAAAATCTTTAGAAACCGGTAATGCTACTTATTACAGCCGTTCAAGAAAAGAACTTTGGGTTAAAGGATTAACATCAGGAAATACCCAAGAGTTAATCAGTTCAAAATTTGATTGCGACCAAGATACTTTATTATTTAAAGTAAAACAAAAAGGTAACGCTTGTCATTTAGGCAGATATTCATGCTTTGAAGACAGAGATTTTTGTATTAACGAGTTATATAATCTTCTTTTGGACAGAAAAGCAAAAATGCCTGAAGGTTCATATACAACAAAACTTTTTAAAGATGAATTTAAATTGCAGCGTAAAATTATGGAAGAAGCTTTTGAATCGGTTAACTTTGAAAAGGGGGACGGGCTTGAATGGGAAGCAAGTGATTTAGCCTATCATATGCTTGTATTTATGGCATTAAATAATGTTACTCCTCAAGATATATTAAATAATTTAGCATCAAGAACAAAATAGGATTTAGTATGAAAATAATTAAATATAATGAAGCAGATAGCAATTTTTTCTCAAAAATTGAGTTTGAAAATATATCTTCGGTTTCCGAAATTATAAAAGCCGTAAGAGAAAATGGGGACAGTGCATTAAGGGAATATTCAAAAAAATTTTCAGACGGTGATATAACTGAATTCAAATTAACGGAAGAGGAGATACAAGCCTGCATTAAAAGTATGGATAAAAATACCGAAGAGGCGGTAAAATATGCCGTAAACAACGTAAAAGAGTTTGCACGGGCTCAATTTAACAGTATAAAAGAAATGGAAATAAATATAAACGGAAATATTCTAGGACAAAAGATTATTCCGATAGATTCAGTCGGATGTTACATCCCCGGCGGAAATTATCCTTTACCATCAAGCGCAATAATGACTATTGTACCTGCTAAAGTTGCAGGAGTAAAAAGAGTTGCGGCAATGTCCCCGAAAATAAAACCGGTAACTGTTGCGGCGGCTTATTATGCCGGAGCGGATGAAATATACAGAATCGGCGGAGTTCAAGCTATAGCTGCTATGGCATACGGAACAGAATCCGTTAAAAAAGTAAATAAAATCGTTGGTCCGGGGAATAAATATGTTACTTCCGCAAAAAAACTCGTATATGGAGAATGCGGGATAGATTTTCTTGCAGGACCATCTGAAGTATTAATTATAGCGGATGATAATGCCAATATAGATTTTGTTGCAGCTGATATGCTGGCTCAATGTGAGCATGACAAAGATGCAAGAGCTTATTTAATATGTTTTTCGGAGGATTTTGCCAAAAAAGTTGAAAACAGAGCTTGTGAATTTCTTTCAAATCTTTCCACTAAGGAAATTGCCGAAAAATCTTTTTCCGATTCCGTTGCAATAATTGTTAACAATATTGCTGAAGCTGTTGATTTAGCGAACAAAAAAGCACCTGAGCATCTGGAATTAGTATTCAATAATTGCGAAAAATATATAAACGAATTTAAAAATTACGGCTCTTTATTTATAGGTAAATACAGTGCTGAAGTATTCGGAGATTATGTATCGGGAACAAATCATACACTGCCTACAAATCAAGTAGCTAAATATTCAGGCGGGTTAAGCGTGTTTGATTATATCAAAATTCAGACATATCAAATTGTTTCGGAAAATGCTCTTGAAAAAACGGCAAAAAGAGCCTCTTTACTTGCTGATAAAGAGGGATTATCCGCTCATAAACTCGCTGCGGATATAAGATTATTAAAGTAAAATTTGCTTTAATATCGTGTCATAACATATTAAACTCATCAATTATACAAATTCTTATTCCTCTTCGTTTAAGATAAAAGCTTAATATTTGTCTTTTTAATTTAAGCGGGCTTCCTTTGTAACATTCTTATCGCAAAATTTTCCCGTATATGATAGTATAAAAGTATAATTAAGAAAATCGGAGTTTTATTGAATGAAGTGTATAATATTAGCCGGAGGTTCCGGAGAAAGATTATGGCCCGTATCAAGAGATTTATATCCTAAATCTTTATTAAAATTTGACGGAGAAAAAACTCTTATACAGAATACTTATGAATTGGCTCTTTCTTTAACTTCGGAAAAAAATATAATTGTAATAACAAATATAAGACAAGCCGGTGATATTACTATTCAACTAAAAAAAATAACAAAAAAGCCTGTTGTAATATCAGAACCAGGAGGGAAAAACACTCTTGCAGCTATAGCCTCAGGAATTACGTATTTTGATTCTAAGCGTGATGAATCAGTTCTTATTTTGCCTGTTGATTTTAAAACAGAGAACAAAAAAATATTTCAAGATACCGTTAAAAAGAGTATTGAGATATCGAAAAAGGGATATATAACCGCTATAGGGGTAAAACCTTCATATTGTGATAACGGATTCGGATATATTAAACCGGGTGAAAAAATCAAAAACGGGTTTATTGTTGAAAAATTTATTGAAAAACCCGAAGTAAGTCAAGTTAAAGAATTTCTGAAAAAAGGCGGTTATTTCTGGAATACCGGTATTTATACAGGGAAAATATCGTTATTTAAGCAGACATTGTCGGAATGTGCGCCTGAAATTATAAATAAATTCAATAAAGATATGTTTGATGAAAATAATACAATTAAATTTTCATATTATGAAAATTTGCCTGAAATTTCAATAGACTGTGCAATTATGGAAAAAATATCCAATTTGGCATTTATTGAGCTTAAAACAAAGTGGTTTGATTTAGGTTCCTGGCGGAGTATTTATAATAAAGAAGAAAAAGATTCCAAAGATAAAAACGTGATTATAGGTAATGTTGTAACGGATAAAGTCAAAAATTCTTTTATTTATTCATCAAAAGAACTTGTGGCAGTATCAGGATTAAAAAACAAAATTGTTATAGAAACCGAAGATGCGGTTTTGGTATGTGAAAAAGACAGAGCTTGCGAAATAGGCAAATTGGTTAAATATTTAAAAAAGAATAATCATAATGCCGTTAAACTTTCCAAAACGGTATATAGACCTTGGGGGTATTATACTTGTTTAAACGAAGGTAAAGGCTGGTTAACAAAGCTTATATGTGTATTACCTAAAAATAAACTATCACTTCAATCTCATAATCATCGTTCCGAGCATTGGGTAATTTTAGAAGGAAAAGCCGATGTAGTTTTGGAAGATAAAGTTCATAAACTCGAAAAAGGCAACAGCATTAATATTCCGCTTAAAGCTAAGCATTCGCTTCAAAATAATACAAATGAACCGTTAAAAATATTAGAGGTACAAAAAGGTGATATTATTTCCGAGGATGATATTATAAGATATCAGGATATGTACGGACGGGTTAAGTAAGGTTTTTATTTCAGAATATCCACAATAACGGGATTTTATGGTATAATTTAAACGATATTATAATAAGGTGTTTAAAATGAATAAAAATCAGTCGATGGGGCTGCTGTTAGTTATCGGTCTTTTAACATTATTTTTGGTATTTATGATATTGGACGGCCCTTCTACTTCTACAAAATATTTAACATATAGTGAGTTTCTTTCCAAAGTAAAAACTAATGAGATAAAAGAAGTAGTTATTGATAACGATACAGTAACGGCTATTCCCTATAATGATGAAATAAAAACCGAAATTAACGGTAAAGAGGAAAAAACCGCATCATTAAGATATAAAATAAATATTCCTTTAAATGATAACAGTTTATATACTACATTAAACGAAAATAATGTAAATATACAAATACAGAAATCAAATGAATCATCTTCATTTATGGGGTTGTTAGGCACGGCATTCCCGATAATATTAATAATAGTATTTTTTATAATATTAGCTAAAATAATACAAACAGGAGGCTCGCAAGCATTATCCTTCGGAAAAAGCAAAGCAAAAATGATGCTTGACAGCAAGGTTAAAGTCACATTTAAAGATGTTGCGGGTATAGATGAAGAGAAACAAGAACTTGAAGAAATAGTAGATTTCTTAAAAAACGGTTCTAAATATTTAAAATTAGGTGCAAAAATACCAAAAGGCGTATTATTGGTGGGTGCGCCCGGAACAGGTAAAACATTAATGGCAAAAGCTGTAGCAGGAGAAGCAGGTGTTCCGTTTTTTTCTATAAGCGGTTCCGATTTTGTTGAAATGTTCGTAGGGGTCGGGGCTTCAAGAGTTAGAGATTTATTTGAACAGGCAAAAAAACATCAGCCTTGTATTGTATTTATTGATGAAATTGATGCTGTAGGACGTCAAAGAGGTGCCGGTCTGGGAGGAGGACATGATGAAAGAGAGCAGACTCTTAATCAGCTTCTTGTTGAGATGGACGGGTTTGACGGTAATACTAATATAATTATTCTTGCAGCTACAAACAGACCTGATATTTTGGATAATGCTCTTTTACGTCCCGGAAGATTTGACAGGCAAATTATGGTAAGTCTGCCCGATGTTAAGGGAAGAGAAAAAATATTAATGGTGCATGCAAAAGGTAAACCGTTAGGACCTGATGTTGATTTAAAGGTATTGGCAAAACGTACTCCGGGATTTACGGGAGCTGATTTACAAAGTCTTTTAAATGAATCTGCACTGCTCGCCGCAAGAAGAGATAAATCCGTTATTAATATGGCGGAAATTGATGATGCTATTGACAGAGTTATTGCAGGTATTGAAAAAAAGAGTAAAGTTATGACCGATGAAGATAAGGAAATTACTTCTTACCATGAAGTCGGACACGCTCTTTTAGCTAAATTATTAAAAGATTGTGATGAACTTCACAAAGTTACAATCATTCCCAGAGGATATGCATTGGGTATTACTTGGACTAAACCTGAAGATAATAAAGTACATGTAAGTAAAGCAAAATTACTTGACCAGATAACAATGACTTTAGGCGGAAGAGTTGCGGAAGAAATTGTTTTCGGCATTGACCGTATTTCGACAGGCGCCTCAAGTGACCTTGAAAAAGTTACCGAATTGGCAAAAAAAATGGTTTCTCAATGGGGAATGTCGGAAAGAATGGGTGCAATGACTTACGGTAAATCTCAGGAACATGTTTTTATGGGGCGTGATTTCGGTACAACAAGAGATTTTTCTGAAGAATTTGCTGCTGATATTGACAGAGAAGTTAAAAAAATTATTGACGGCAGATACGAATACGCTAAACAGTTATTATCAGAGAATAGAGATTTACTCGATGCTATTTCCAAAGAATTATTGGAAAAAGAAACTTTGGATAATAACGATGTAACAAATATTATAACCGCTATTAAAGGTGAAGAGTTTACTGATAAATTATAACGGGAATTAAGTTTTTAGGAGGAGATTTAATATGGCTAATATTATTGATTCGGTAAAAGATATTGCAACAGATACATGGTGGGTGCCGAAAATTTTGGTTTTAAGTTATTTGACCTTTCTAATTGTACTGAATTTCGGTTATTTAATGGAACATACTTCTCATTTTATACTGCTGGGTTCAATAACTGGATTTATATTTATAGGCTGTGCAACCGTTTTAGTCGGAAGAAATATTAATAATGAATCCCCGCTTCTTCCGGGATTATTTAATTTCCCCGAGGTTATTATTAAAGCTATAGTATCTTTAATCTTAATGCTTCCGGCAAGTGTAATTTACTATTATGTTAATAATTATATGCAGGCTCATCCGTTTTTTGAACAGCCTGTTCACGGGGCAATTACGGTTATTGTTGCTTTATTATTCAGTCCGTTTATTTTTGTTCCAGTTGTATTATTTGCTTCTAAAGGCAGAATCCAAGACGGTTATAGGTTTGATTTAATTCTCCAAAGCGGCGGTGATTTTATTGTTAAAATCTTATCCTTCGCTCTTCAATATTTCTTTGTTATATTCTTATTCTCTTTCTTGGTTTATTTAGGTATAAAAGCAATGCTGGGTGAAGAAAGTACCGGAATATATATATTTATTGCATTTATGCTCACTTTGTCTTTCTTTTCATTTTTTGCATATTTATCTGATTTATACGGGGAATCCATTCCGATGATAAAAGTTAAACATAAATCCGTTCCTAAAGCTGATTTAAAAAGACATAAAAGATAATCTACAAGTTTTTCAGTTTTTTTATTTGATTTCTGATTTCAGCCGCTCGTTCAAAATCAAGAATTGAAGCGGCTTTTTTCATGGCTTTTTCCAGTTTATCCAATAATTTCGGTAAATCTTTTTCAGATATATTATTTTCCGCCATTTCTTCGGCTACCACATCTTCAATATTCCTGTAGCTTGCAACTAATTGAAGCAGATTATTTTCTATCGGTTTCTTTATAGTTTGAGGCGTTATATTATGAATCCTGTTATATTCTAACTGCAGATTCCTTCTTCTTTCAGTTTCTTTTATTGCTTTATCCATACTGTCGGTAATTTTATCCGCATACATTATTACTTTTGAACATACATTTCTTGCCGCTCTTCCTATTGTTTGAATTAAGCTTGTTTCTGATCTTAAAAATCCTTCTTTGTCCGCATCCATTATTGCCACTAATGAAACTTCAGGTATGTCTAATCCCTCTCTCAGGAGGTTTACTCCTATTAGTACATCAAAAACTCCCAATCTTAAATCTCTTAAAATTTCAACACGCTCGATTGACGTTATTTCACTGTGTAAATATCTTACTCTTATACCCAATTGCTGAAGATAATCAGTTAAATCCTCAGCCATTTTTTTTGTTAATGTTGTAACCAGTACTCTCTCTTTTTTGTTCGCTACTCTTTTTATTTCCTCTATTAAATCATCAACCTGATTTAACGTTGGTCTTACAAAAATTTCAGGATCAACTAACCCCGTCGGCCTTATTATCTGTTCAGTAATTTGTGATGATACGGATTTTTCAAAATCTCCGGGAGTTGCCGATACAAATATTTTTTGTCCTACTTTTGACCAAAATTCCTCAAATTTTAATGGTCTGTTATCTTTTGCACTCGGAAGCCTGAACCCGTAATCAACCAATACCGTTTTCCTCGCCTGATCACCGTTATACATCGCCCTTAGCTGCGGTATCGATACATGTGATTCATCTATTACAAGTAAAAAATCTTCGTTGAAATAGTCTAACAATGTTGCCGGTGCACTACCTACGGGACGGCGTTCTATTATTCTTGAATAATTTTCTATCCCGCTGCAATACCCCATCTCTTTTATCATTTCTATATCATAGTTTGTTCGTTGATATATTCTTTGTGCTTCTATTAACTTATTCTCAAATTCAAATTTTCTTACCTGCTCCTGAAGCTCTTGCCTTATTAATCTTATTGTTTCTTCTTTATCCTCATCGCCTGAAATATAATGTACTGCCGGAAATATTACTACCGTATCCAATTCTTCTATTATCTCTCCTGACACAGGATTAATTCTCGTTATTTTTTCCACCTCGTCCCCAAACAGGGATATCCTTGTAACCATTTTTTCATAGGCAGGCATTATTTCTATAACATCGCCTCTGGGTCTAAAGGTTGAACGCTGCAATTCCAAATCATTTCTTGTATATTGAATTTCAACAAGTGCTTTCAAAAATGCATTTCTGTCTATTTCATCGCCCTTATGCAGCTCGAGCGCCCCTTTAAAATATTGCTCAGGCAAGCCTAATCCGTATATACAACTCACTGATGCAACCACTATTACATCATCTCTTTCATATAAACTTCTTGTTGTATTATGCCTTAATCTGTCTATCTCATCATTTATTGTTGCTGATTTTTCTATATATGTATCACTTCTCGGGATATATGCCTCCGGCTGGTAATAATCATAATAACTTATAAAATATTCCACGGCATTATTCGGAAAAAGCTCTTTAAATTCATTATATAATTGTGCTGCAAGTGTCTTATTGTGTGCTATTACAAGTGTCTGCTTCTGCATCTTTTCTATTACATTAGCGATGGTAAATGTTTTTCCTGACCCTGTTATCCCCAGTAATGTTTGTGATTCATCACCGTTTCTCAGCCCCGACACTAATTGTTCTATCGCTTTTGGCTGATCACCTGATGGTTTGTATTTCGAAATTATCTCAAATTTTTTTCCCATACTTATATTTTATATTAAATATTTATTTAGTCACTTTACTATTTATCCCTTTAAAAATATAATAAGCTTATGAGTAATTTAAATGAGTATATTAAAAAAGCTTTTGAATATAAAAATAAATTTGAATATAAAGAAGCTATAGACTATTTTTATAAAGCTTTGGCTTTAGATAATGAAAGCTGTGAAATTATGGCTGAATTGGCTGATTTATACTCTAAATTATCTCAATATGAACGTGCTTCTAATTTTTATGAACAAATAATTATTAAACATCCTGATAATTATAAAATAAAATTTGATTATGCTCTTGCTTTAAAAAAAAATAATGAATTAGTTAAAGCGGAAACTATTTTGGATGAATTATTTTTTCTTAAGTATGATTACTTTAATACGGCATATGAATTTTTTGATATACTGCTGCTTAATAATAAACCGGATAAAGTAATCTCTTTAGCTTCTTCTGATAAAAAACTCTTAGAAAATTCTAAAATATGTATTAAAACCGCAAAGGCATATTCTCTTATCGGTGATAGTTCAAAAGCAATGCAGCTCTTTAATATTGCATTTGATATTGATAATACAAATATTGAAGCTGGTTATAATGTTGCTTGTTCTCTTTTTGATAAAGGCTCTATTGATGATGCTTTTGATTTGACTCAAAAGCTCTTAAATTTTTCGGAAAACGATAAACTCTTCTATTTACTTGCTGAAATTTATTACGTTAAAAACAATATTGATTCCGCAATTAATTATTATTCCTGCGCTATAAAAATGAATCCGAAAATATCTATATATTACTTTAAATTGGGTTTAGCCTTCTCTTTGAAAGGTTATTTTAATGAGGCTGAAAAAAGTTATCAAAAAGCTATTTCTTTAGATATTAATAATCCATCTTATAATTATGCTCTGGCTTACCTTTATTACACCGCTAAAAAATATAAAGAATCCGAAATTATCATTGAAAATATTATTTCTTTTTCTCCCGAAAATATTAAAGCACTTTCTTTATATGCTATTCTTTTGATTAAAAAAAATGAATCGGCAAAAGCTTCTAAAATTATTGAGAAAATAAATAAACTTCCTAATCAGGATGATTTCTCTTTCTACGCACGTGCTATTTTCTATTCCGAATTGAAACTTTGGGATAAGGCTGTTTATTTCATTAAATCCGCCATAGAATTGAATAATGATTCAATTGAATATAAATTCACATTGGCTCAATTACTTTTCTATAGCGCTGATTACTCTAGTGCAGAAAATATTTGTAATGAAATTATTGATTTAAATAATAAATATATTCAGGCTCTTATTTTAAAAGCTAAAATTTATTTTGAAAAATCTGACTATATTAATGCAATAAAATTTCTTGATGAGGCTAAAAGTCTTGATATTAACTCACATGAAATATATTATTTATACGCTTTGATTGATTTTAAAACGGATAAACTTCAATCTGCCGCTCAAAACTTGAAAATAGCTCTTTCTATTTGCCCGTCTGAAGAAAAATATTATGCCTTCATTGCTAAAATATTTTATAACCTTAAAAATTATTCCGACTCTTTCTTATATTATAAAGAAGCTGCAGCTCTTAATATTACTAACGCTGATTACAGATATTTTATGGCTCTATGCTCCATGAAACTTAATGATAATGAAAATACTCTGGCTAATTTCTCCATTATGAAAAGACTTGCTCCTTCTAATATTAATTATATCGAAGCTTATGCTTTGTATTATGCTCATATCGGTAATAAAAAAGCAGCTTTGGACATACTGAAAACTCTTAATAAAAATATCTCCTCTCAAGAAGATAAAGCCTATTTGAAACATCTCGTTGAAAAAATTAAAAAATATTGTTGATTTTTTTTTATGACATGTTATTATATTTTAGTAGTCCGATGGGGGATTAGCTCAATTGGTAGAGCACCTGCTTTGCACGCAGGGGGTTAGGAGTTCGAGTCTCCTATTCTCCATTTTAAAGAGAGCTTTCGAGCTCTTTTTTTTGAGCCTCAAACTCGTAATTTTTTCCCGCGGGTCAAAAATTTGGGAGTTCTACCCGTACGAGCATCCTGCCTCGTAGCGCTCGTGATACTCGCTCACGATTCAAGAGAGCCTCTTCACGCCAAATTTAGTGTCACCCTGAACTCGTTTCAGGGTCTGATATCTTTCGTATATTATAATAAAACAATGGA
>CANPZP010000026.1 GCA_947589115.1 Candidatus Gastranaerophilales bacterium
TCTAAATTAAAGAAGAACTATTCTGTTATTCAAAACGTCTTAAAAAAAGGACAGCTTGAAGAAGGGATACAAGGAAGTAATACTGCTATATTCACACCGGGGAATACTTCTTTTGAAACTTCAAAAAAATTTTCAAAATATTTAAATACTGTTTTAATTTGTGAAAATGAAAAACAGACAGAATGTTCTGAAATAATGAAAAACTATGAAATTAAATATAATACGGATTTGAAGCCTGTAAAGCTAACACTTCCTTTTACTGTTTTAGCTGACGGCTCATTATACATGATACGACAGTCGTCAACTAACAAGGGAGAAACATGTTCATATACGCATTATGATTGTATAAGGGATTCAGCGGGGCATTGTGTAAAAGATAAAAACGGTAATGAAACTCCTAATAACTGGGTTGCATATAATTGCGGGTCTATAATATTTGATGTAAACGGTATTCAAAAGCCAAACAAATATAAACATGATGTTTATGAGATTAAAATTTATGAAAATTATACCGAATTTACTGATTGGAAACCGATGCACTTAAAAAAAGAAGTTGAAGATATACTTTCAGACAAATATTAAAAATATTTTTTGTTCAGTGTCTTGCGCTTGACAACGAATTATGCGGGATGTAAACTTTAAAAATAATGTACAATTAAAGTACATGTGTTTAGATAGGTAAACCGCTTTTAAATGCGTAAAGCTGCGGTTATCTCAAGTGAAAGGAATATTTATTATGTTCGCAATTATTGAAACAGGCGGAAAACAATATCAAGTTACCGAAGGTCGTTATGTTGATATTGAATTATTAGACAATGAAGCAGAATCTAAGGTTGTTTTTAACAATATAGTAATGCTTGTAAACGGAAAGAAATCAAAAATCGGTCAACCTTACGTAAAGAATGCAAGTGTTGAAGGCGTTGTAGTTAAACATGACAAAGATAAAAAAGTTATTGTTTACAAACAAAGAGCAAAAAAGGGATACAGAAGAAAACAAGGCCACAGACAAAACTTTACAAGAGTAATGATTAATAAAATCAGAACAACTGCTCAAAAGAGTAAAACAGAAACAGCTGAAACAGCTTCGGAAGAATAAAAATTAATTTAAGGAGAATATAACAATGGCTCATAAGAAAGGTGTCGGATCGAGTAAAAACGGTCGTGACAGTGAAAGTAAGCGATTAGGTGTTAAGAAATTCGGCGGCGAATTTGTTACTACCGGAAATATTATTGTTCGTCAAAAAGGGACTAAATTCCATCCGGGTAATAATGTTGGAATGGGTAAAGATTATACTCTTTTCTCTTTAATTGACGGTGTCGTTAAATTTGAACCTCACAGACGTGACAGAAAACAAGTCAGCGTTTATGCGGAATAAATTTTTGAGGAAGCTTTAAGCTTCCTCTTTTTACATTTCTTCATATTGCTCCGTTGTTGTTATTCTTTTGCAGGAGTTAATTTTCAGAAGTTAATGTAATATGATATTAAATATTTTACACACATTGTAATTTTGAGTTAAAATATTATAGAATAGTTTGCCGAAAATAATTATTATATCAGAGATAAATATGTTAAATACTATAGATGTAAAAGACAATAAGTCTAAAATCCTTGTAAATAATTTAATAAACAATTTATATTTTCTTCCTGACTGGGAAAAAATAAAAACTTTTTCGCTGTTTAAAACCGGATTTTTATTCAAGAAAAGTTCATTAAAGGTTAATCTGTTCAGAAAGTTTTCATCAAGAAATATGATTGAAAAGTATTTAATTAAAACTGATGATAATACTGAATTAGGGAAAATGGATTTAAAAATTTATAAAGACAGTGTTTATATTATCAATATAGACTGTGTAAACAATAAAAATTCGGAAGAAATAATAAAGAAATTTATACAAACCGCAATAGAAAAATCTCTTTATAATACTACGGAAAAAGAAGTAAAGATTAATTTAACATCTCCCAATGTTATAAAAGGAAAAATAAAAAAAGAATTATTATTAAACGAATTTAAAACGGAAGAAAATCAAACGGATTATGAAAAGCGGATATTTGGTGAAACTTTTTCATACAAGTTCGTAAAAAATTCCAAATGGGCTAACAGAATTAAGCAAATGCCTATTTTAATTAATGAGTAAACATAAACTTCATATATATAAATGATTTGATAATTCTCATAACAGAATAAAATTGTATTAGAGAAGTTATATTTTGACATAGAGGAAATTAATGTCAGAACAACCAGAATACAATTTATACGGAAATATAAAAAGAATTTCTGATGAAGAATTGGAAAATCTTTGGGCTGCTTATTTAAAAGATAAGAGTAACAAGAAGTATAGAGATGAGATAATTGTTCAATATATATATTTAACAAAATATGTAATAAACAGGATACAAATGAATTTACCGTATAATATAGCCATAGAAGATTTAACGGGATTCGGAGTAGAAGGGTTAATAGATGCAATAGAAAAGTTCATGCCTCAGCGTGGTGCAAGGTTTGAAACGTATGCCATAATGAGAATAAGAGGTGCAATAATTGATAAAATTCGTTCTCAGGATTGGCTGCCCAGAAGCACCAGAAAAAAAATAAAAGATATTAAGACGGCTATTGAGGATATGAAGCAAGAGCTTGGAAGAGTTCCCTCTTTACAGGAAATTTCGGAAAAACTCAATATTGAAAAAGATAAAATTAATACATTATTATCTGAAGATACATCTATTGGTTCTTTGTATGATAAAAAATATTCCGGTGATGAAGGTATTGAACTTATTGATACTATTGAGGATACTAATTTAAGGAATCCGCTTGAAAAATTGGAAGAGCGTGATGTTAAAAATGAACTTCAATCTGCGCTTAATAAGCTTCCGGAACGTGAACGAATGGTTATGGTGCTTTACTATCACGATAATATGACTCTTAAGGAAATCGGCGAAGCGATTGATGTTTCCGAGTCGAGAGTCTGTCAGATTCATGCTCAGGCTATTATGAAATTAAGAAACATACTCAATACTAAAAAATCAACAGAGTTTTAAAATTATTTTTTAGGCTGAATACTTGAAAAAATGTTCGGAGTGTTTGTATTTTCCGATATATAATCCGTATTTATATTATTAATTTGTTGTTTATTATCGTCATTATCTTCACGATAATGTTTCTTTGTTGCTTTTTCATTTATCCATGGAAGCATAAATCCTAAGAAAACAGGTACTAAAAGTAATACTGAAAATGCCGTAAATCTTGCATTAATTGTTTTCGCTTTTGTTACCCAAGGATTATTTTTACTTTTAAACATTTCGGTTAATTTATTTATTTCTTCAGAATTTTTATATTTTGAAATAATATCTTTCATAACGGAATTATCTGCATTTTTTAAGGATTTACCTTCTTTTTCAAGTAATGAATTTATTATTGATTTAGATTCATCGGTGAGAGAAAATACTTTTGCAAGATTTCCGCCCTGACCCGTTATAAAGTCACAGAAGCCTTCTATACCGCCTTTATATTTATCTATATTGGTATATTTTGATAAAATTTGATCCGTATTAAATACTCTTACTCCGTTAATGGGTCTTATGTAATCAAAGAATCTTTTAAATATATTTTGTTTATAGAATGAACTGTCTTTAGATGCCAGTACTAAGCCGGATTGTTTTTCATTTAATTTTGAGAACCCTTTTCTGAGTTCTTTTTCTCCGAAGCACATAACGGCACATGTGACTAAATCACGTCTTAAGATTTCTTCTCTGTCATATTTATCTTTAGAATTTTTTATTCTGGGGAATAAAATACCGCCGCCCATTACTCCGACTAATAACGGGAATGACATGTTAAAACCTTCAAACTCCATAGCGCCCAAGAATTTTCCTAAAAATCCTTTTGACGTTATTTTATTAACAACACCCGCCGCAGAACCGAATGAAGGTTTTGATTTATCTTTTACTGCTTCATGTTTGGCATTTTCTTGTGCGTTAAGATTTTTATCGTTAAAAGTTTCTTCCTTCATTAAACCCTTAAGTCCGGCATTAGATTTCCCTTCAGCCTTATTATATAATTTCGGAATAACTTGAAGGAAACTTAGAATTGCCGCATACATTCCTATATTTAAACCTAATCTTGTAAGTACTTTTTTGTTTGTTAATTTATTTATATACTTACTTACATTTTGAGGATTTTTTAATTGAACTTTCTTTACGACATCATCCGCATAGGATTCCATAAAGTTAATAGTATTCTTAAATGAAGCGGATGCTCTGTCTGATATTTTTGCTATTGTAAAGTCGGTATGAGCAGCATCTTTTGCATGACTTTTTGAGATATTTACAAATTCTTCCGATAATTTGTTTATAGCTTTCTTTCTTGTTTCTTTATTATCTGCGCCTTTTAAAAACTCTTCAGTAAAATGTTGAGCTGTTTCAAGCGTTTTTTCGGAAATTTCTTTTTCATTTTTTGCATTTTTTATTATTTCGCTGAAGGTATTGGTATAGAAATCTTTCTTGCTTATAAGAGCGCCTTCTTTGTTTAACGGATTTTCAGCGTGAATATCACCGAATGATTTTATTATTTTCTCGGGAATTTCGCTTGCTTTACCCAATGTACGCTTCGCTATTGCTAATAATCCCATCGGGATTAAAAACATACTTGGCCCTGTAATCATTTCTCTTGTTAATTCTTTTAAGGCAAATTTTTTATTGACTTTTTCGCCTGTCTCTTTTGAATTTCGTTTTAATCCCATTATAGGGCGAGGTAAATTTGTTCCCAGCATATCTTGTAGGGTGAAAGAAACAAATAATCCGCCGTTTTCTATTAAATTTGCGACACCTAAAGATACCGCATCAACTATTCCCATTAATCCTTTAAACGGTACCTGTTTATTATTTAATTCTGTTTTATTCGGAATTGTATTATTTATTTGAGATTTATTTTGTGTGGTTTTATATTGTTTTTTACTAACTATCGGATTTATTCTACTTACTTGCATGATATTCCTAATTAACAGTATTCATGTTTTTTCTGATTATTTAACGTCGCTAAAATAATAAAATTGCGTTTTTTTAATATTTTTATTAATATTCTTTACAAAAATATAAAGTTTTAATATCCCTAAAAGCTTATAATATAACTTTATTTTTGATTAGCTCCGAAATGTGCATATTTATTTTATTTATGTGTTCGGCTCTTTACGGATTTAGTATAGAATAAACATTATAATTTTAACAGTAATAATAGTTAAATTTTTTTAACAATTTATTTATTTAATGGAAGAAAATTTTATGAAAATTAATAATATTATTGATGTCTCTTTTACTAATTTTTCTTCCTTAATTGTATTAATTAAGGGAGTTTTTTTATTCTTATTTTGATTGATTTAAGTATAAACAAGAGGGGATGTTTGAAAAAATTGTTTTAAGTGCTACCCTAAAGAAGGAGAAAGGGTAGAACATGTCAAGAAATATACTGTTTGTTATCGATGAAACGGAATTAAAATATTTTGAATTTAATGATTTAGTTACTGATTTTTGGCTTATAAAAGAATTTTTATTAAGGGGAAATAAAGTATCGGTTTGTGTTAAATCAGATTTATTTATTGAAAATTCACAAGGAAAAGTTAATTCACGAGAAGCATTTTATAAAGATAATGACATATATTACCGCAAAGAACAAAAAAAATTTTTAATAAATGATTATGATGTTGTTTTCTTCAGACCCGATCCGCCCGTAGATATTAATTATATTAATGCTTGCTATGTTTTTGATTTTGTTGATAAAGAGAAAACTTTTTTAATAAATAATCCCTGCGAGGTAAAGAATTTTAATGAAAAATTTCATGTAAATTTATTTAATGAATATGCACCAGAAAATATAGTTACTTCGTCGGAAGAATTAATAATGAACTTTATCTCGGAAAAAGAAGAAGCCATATTGAAACCTTTGAACAGGTGTTTCGGCAGCGGGGTTTATTATATGAAAAAGAATGATAATAACTTATTAACTATAATAAATACAATGACGGAAGGCGGAAAAACCCCCGTTATGGTTCAGAAATATTTGCCTGAAGCTAAAGAAGGAGATAAAAGAGTTTTAATAATCGGACAGACCGTACTTGATGAATGTATTCAAAAACTTCCGGGAGATAATAATTTTAAATTTTCCGTTCATCAGGATAAATTTTTCAAAAGTTGTAATTTAACCTTAAATGAAAAAATTATGGCGCAAAAAATAGCTTGTCAATTGTCTGAAAGAGGGTTATATCTTGCGGGACTTGATGTTATTAATGAGAAAGTTATAGAAATAAATGTTACGAGTCCTTGTTATTTTATCAGGGAAATAAATCAACATTATAATATAAAATTTGAAAATAAAATAATGAGTTGTTTAGAAGAGATGATAAATAAACATTTTTTGAAAGACGGGGTATATGCTTTTAACAAATAGTTCTTCAGAAATAATCTCGGATGAAAATCGTTTAAATGAAATTTTTTTTACAGGATGTAAAACTGAAGAATCAATCGGTGTTGAGTCTGAAAAAATTCTTGTTTATAACTCAGATAATAAAGCTGTTAAATATGAAGATACGGTAAAAATATTAGAGTGTTTTACGGCACAAAAGTGGCAAAAAATATATGAGGACGGTAATTTAATCGGGTTAAAAGGGGATGACGGAGTTATTACGTTAGAACCGGGAAGTCAAATTGAAATTAGTCTTAAGCCTTTTAAAAGTATTGATGAAATTTCAAAAAAACTTGAAAATTTCTATAATTTATTAAGTATTTATGCGGAAAAAGTAAATGCTAAAGTATTAGATATCGGGATTCAGCCGGTTTCCACATATGAAGATATAAAAATTATTCCCAAAAAAAGATACGAATTTATGACAAAATATCTTCCCGTTAAGAATTTAACTCCCTATGTAATGATGAGAGAAACTGCGGGTATTCAGGCAAATTTTGACTACAAAAGTGAACAAGATGCAGTAAGAAAACTTTCTTTGGCTTTAAAAATGAGTCCTGTTATAAGCAGTGTATATTCTAACTCACCCGTAAGAGGAGGAAAAAATACAGGATATAAATCCTTCAGGGCAAATTCTTGGCTTAATGTAGATGAAGAAAGGTGCGGGTTAGTGAGCAGCAGGTTGTTTGAAAAAGAATTAAATTTTTCATTCACTGATTACACTCAGCTCTTGTTAGATATCCCCATGATTTTTATTAAAAGAGGGGAGGAATACTATTATGCCGATATTACTTTTCGTGAATTTTTAAAAAACGGCTATAAAAATTTAACTCCACTAATTGAGGATTGGCAAAATCATATCAGTCTTTATTTCCCCGATGTCAGGTTAAAAACGTATATTGAAATAAGAAATCATGATGCTCAAAATCCGGAAATGACTTTTTCCGTCCCCGCATTTTGGAAAGGAATTATGTATAATGAGGATGCTTTATCGGAATGCGAAAATATTTTAGCCGATTACACATATGAAGATTTTGTTAAATTACGCAAAGAAGCACCTTTGT
The DNA here is from genome assembly GCA_947589115.1 of Candidatus Gastranaerophilales bacterium. Classification (GTDB taxonomy): domain Bacteria; phylum Cyanobacteriota; class Vampirovibrionia; order Gastranaerophilales; family Gastranaerophilaceae; genus Avigastranaerophilus. The sequence continues at coordinate 7,517 of CANPZP010000026.1, forward strand.
ACGGAATTAATGCTAAGCTTAATAACACTCTTGTTTCGGATTTGGTAAAAGAATTTTTTGATATTTCATACTGCACTTTAAAAGAAAATTATTCCGGCGAAGAAAAATATCTTGATATTGTTTTTGAATACATAAATATGAAAAAAGTCCCGTCAGATTTCTATTCGGGAAATTTGAAATAATTAAATAACGTTTTCGGAAATAATCTCGGGTACTCTTTTATCAAGCGCATCAGGTATTATGTATTCGGGATTAAGTTCACTTTCTTTAACGGCAGAAGCCAGTGCTAATGCGCAATTTAATTTAATTTCCGTCGTAATTTTTTTAATATTATGTTTTAAAACACCTTTAAATAATCCCGGGAACACTAATGAATTATTTATTTGATTGGGAAAATCACTTCTTCCTGAAGCTGCAATAAATGCACCTGATGATTTTGCTTTATCCGGTAATATTTCGGGTGTCGGATTGGCAAGAGCAAATATTATAGGTTTTATATTCATTGATTTAATCATTTCTTCCGTAAGAATATTCGGAGCGGATAAACCTATAAATACATCGGCGCCTTTTATTGCATCTTTTAAACTGCCTTTAAAACAATTCAAATTTGTATATCGGGAAATTTCATCATGCGCAAAATTGTTTTGAGGTCTGTTTTTATATATGGGACCGTCTATATCAAACATAATGATATTTTTAACTCCAATATTAATTATAAGTTTGCAGACCGCAATGGCGGCAGCCCCGGCACCTGAAAATACTATTTTTACCTCCTCGGGTTTTTTACCTGCCGTATGAAGCGCATTTAACAGTGCAGCCAAAACTACAATTGCCGTTCCGTGCTGGTCATCATGAAATATCGGGATATTTGTGCTTTCTATTAATTTATTTTCAATTTCAAAACACTTAGGAGCTTTAATATCCTCTAAATTAATCCCTGAGAACGAATTTTCAAGCAGCTTAACAATCTGTATTATTTCATCGGAATTTTGAGTCTTAAGACATAAAGGAAGAGCACTGACTCCGCCTAACTCTTGAAAAAGAACGGCTTTTCCTTCCATAACGGGTAAGCCCGCAAGTCCTTTTATATCGCCTAAACCTAATACGGCACTGCCATCAGAAACTATACCTACAGGCTTTTGTATGTTATCTTTCGTAAGCTGAGTTTCTATAACTCCGCCTGCCATCTTCCTTAATTGAAGCGATTTTTCATCTGTTGTTCCTTTTAGTGAATTATAATCAAACATAAATAAATTCTTTGACACACATAAAAAGAAACTTTTTAAATCTGTATTTTCTTGTGTTAAAACAGGTATTGATACGTTAAATTGAATGTCCTTAACCTGTTCTTTTATTAAACTTAAATCAATGGCGCCAAAAGAAGGTTCAATATTTTCAACAACAAGTTTTATTTCTCCGGGTTCTTTTGATGAGATTTCAAAGGGATATGCATCAATAGAAAGCGTGCTTTTTAAAAATATTGCACGCTCTAAAGAATTTTGATAATTAAACGAAAGAACCGCAACGGAATTTTCTCTGTTTGTGTAATCGTATGAAGCTTGAGGATTATCTTTTATTTTAAGACAAGATGCTGCAACACCCGGAGTATAAACTATTGCTAAAGATTCTTTGTCTTTAACCTCAACTTTTGATACAATTTTTATTCCGTTAAATTTAGACATTATTTTCTGGATTTATTTTCATTACCTGAAATGAGTCTTTTAATATTATCCTGATGCATAAATATTACAAATATTGCGCTGCAAGCGGCATAAATAATATAAGGTTCACTCGGGTAATAAGCTATAATTAAAAGGGGTGAAAGGCAAACGGCAATTACCGAACCCAAAGATATGTATTTAGTAGCATAAGAAATAACTGCCCATATAGCGGTTACTATTAATCCTACAATCGGATTTAAAGCTATATAAGTACCTATTGTAGTTGCAACCGATTTACCGCCCGTAAATTTAAGGAATACTGATTTGCTGTGTCCGATAATAGCTGCAGCACCGACTAATACAGGTGTTACATCATAACATATTTGGAAATTAAACCATCTTACGGCAACTAATACAGGTAAATAACCTTTTAAAGCATCAATCAGCATGACTACCAAAAACCATTTGGTGCCTAAAACTCTTTTAACATTTGTTGCACCTGTTGAACCGGAACCTATTTCTCTTATATCCAGTCCTTTTAGTTTCTTAACAAGTAAATACCCTGTCGGTATTGAACCTATTAAATAAGCAATTACAACAAGTAATATAATTTTTAATATAATAAGTATCATTTTTTCTCTCCTTTTTCTTTTACTGTTATTTTTATTGGTGTACCTGTAAATCCGAAAGCTTCTCTTAATTTGTTTTCTAAATATTTTACATAATTATCTTTTAACAAATTTTCACTGTTGATAAACAGAACAAAAGTTGGCGGGCACACGTTAACCTGCGCACCGTAAAACAGTTTTAACCGTTTACCTTTAATACTTATCGGCGGATTCATAGATACCGCATCAAGTATTACTTTATTTAGTATACTCGTTGTTACTCGTTTTGTACACTGTTCATATACATCTTTTGAAATTTTGTAAATATTAACAAGTCTTTGTTTCGTTTTTGCACTGATAAAAATTTTTGGTGCATAACTTAAAAACGGCATTTCTTTTTCTATTTCTTTTGTATATTTATTTACCGTTGAGGTTTCTTTATTATCAATTAAATCCCATTTATTTACGGCAATAATTATTCCTTTTCCCGCTTCAATAATTGCCGAGGCAATTTTTTTATCCTGATCCGTAATACCTTCCGTTGCATCAATAACAAGTAATGCAACATTTGAATTTCTTATCGCCCTTATTGACCGGTCTACGGCAAATTTCTCAATACCCCAGTCAACTTTTGATTTTTTTCTTATTCCTGCCGTGTCAACAAGTATATATTCTTCATTCTCATATTTAACTTTTGAATCAATGGCATCACGTGTTGTGCCTGATATATTTGAAACAATAACCCTTTGTTTGTTTAAAAGAGCATTAACGATTGAAGATTTACCTACGTTGGGTTTGCCTACAATCGCAATACGTATATTTTGAGATTGTTCTTCTTTTTTATTATAATCAAAATCTTTTGTTACTTTGTCGAGTAAATCTCCTACTCCGCCCGAACCGTGTAATGCCGAAATTCCTATAGGTTCACCCAGAGATAATGCATAAAATTCACTTGCATTAACAAATTTTTCAGGGGAATCAAGTTTATTTACGGCGAGAAAAACTTCTTTTCCGCTTTTTCTTAATATATTTGCAATGTCATAATCAACGGGATTAATACCGTCTTTTCCGTCAACCAGAAAAATAATTTTATCAGCTTCATCACAAGCTGCTTTTGCCTGCGCAAATATATTTTTCATTATCTCATCTTCGTCAAACGGAATAATACCGCCTGTATCAATAACGGTAAAATGTTTATCCATCCATTCGGTATCAAAATATATTCTGTCACGTGTAACACCCGCCTTATCATCCACTATGGATTGTCTTGAACCTAAAAGTCTGTTTACAAGTGTAGATTTTCCTACATTCGGACGCCCAACTATTGCTACTGTCGGTTTATTTTCCACTGCTTTTCCCTTTTACTATTTCAGTATTTTAATACAAATTATGTTTTATTACAATTTGTTTAAAAATATTATTTATTTTCTTTTTTCCACGCTTTAATTTTTTCAAGTTTTTCTTTATATTTTGCTTCAAGTCCTTGCTGAGTAGGTAAATAATACTCTCTATCCTTAAGAGAATCAGGCAGGCATTGCATTGAGGTTAATTTATCATCACTGTTATGCGCATATTGATAACCTTTTCCGTAGCCTAATTCTTTCATAAGCTTTGTCGGCGCATTTCTTATGACAAGCGGAACAGGTTCTGTTAATTGTTTTATTGCATCATCTTTTGCTTTTTCATATGCAATATATAATGCATTGGATTTGGGCGCCATTGACATATATATTACCGCTTGAGTTAAATTTACACTGCATTCCGGCATCCCTATATAATGGCAGGCATGATAAGCAGCCACAGCCATTTGAAGCGCATGAGGGTCTGCCAGCCCTATATCTTCACTTGCAAATCTTATAATACGTCTTGCAACATACAATGGATCTTCTCCGGCTTCAAGCATTCTGCTCAGCCAATATACAGCTGCGTCAGGGTCAGAATTCCGCATGGATTTATGAAGTGCGGATATTATATTATAGTGTTCTTCTCCTGATTTATCATATATTAATGATTTTTTGGATATACATTGTTCAACATTCTCAATATTTATGATAAATTCGTTATTCTTATTAATATCTGCATTAAGAACTATCATTTCCAAAGTGGAAAGCGCACTTCTGGCATCTCCGTTCGCAAATTTTGCAATCATTATTAAAATTTCATCCGAAATTATAATTTTTTGATTACCGAATCCCCGTTCATCCGTTAAAGCTCTTTTAAGAAGAGATACAACTTCCTCGGTTTTAAGCTGATGAAGAACGAAAACTTTACATCTTGATAAAAGTGCGCTGTTTACTTCAAAAGAGGGATTCTCAGTGGTGGCGCCGATAAGAATAATGCTTCCCTTTTCAACAAAGGGAAGAAATGCATCCTGCTGAGCTTTATTGAATCTGTGTATTTCATCAACAAAAACAATAGTTTTTGAACCTAAACATCTGTTTTCTTCAGCCTCCTGCATTACATTTCTGATTTCTTTTATTCCGCTTGTTACAGCGGAAAAATCTATAAATTTTGAGTTGGTTTTATTTGCAATAATTCTGGCTAAAGTGGTTTTACCGACTCCGGGAGGCCCCCAAAATATTAATGATGTTATTTGATCGTTTTCAATAAACCGTCTTAAAATTTTACCCTCGCCCAATAAATGTGATTGACCTGCAAACTCTTCAAGTGATTGAGGTCTTAATCTCGCAGCAAGCGGCTGGTTGGTTAAAGTTTCAAATAACTGCTTTTGTGCCATTTTTTTCTCCTATTTTATTATATAACATTTTGGTTATGTTCGTATAATTTTTTATTGGTTATAATAAATATGCAAATAAAATTTGGAGAATGTAATGAAAATAGCTTTCTTTTCTTTAAGACCGTTTGATGAAATAAATTATTGTAATGAATTTTCAAAAAAATACAATATAGATTTTGTTTATACAAAGGAATATCCCTGTCTTGAAAATCTGGATATAGCGCAGGGATGTGACGGAATAAGTATTGTTCCTTGCGAAATGACTGAAGAATATATAGATAAATTATATAAAGCAGGGGTTAAATATATATTATGCCGAAGTATAGGGTTTGAACATCTGCCCTTAGAATACATTAAATCCAAGGGAATGAAGGTTTCACATGTGACATATTCTCCTAATTGCGTTGCAGATTATGCCATTATGCTGATTCTTATGTGCCTGAGAAAAATGAATCAAATTATGGTTAGATTTAAAACGCAGGACTATTCTTTAAAAGATAAAATGGGTAAAGATATAGAGGATTGTACAATCGGAGTTATAGGAACAGGGAATATAGGTTCAACGGTTATTAAACATTTATCGGGTTTCGGCTGCAAAATTCTTGCATATAATATAGAAAAAGACGAAGAGCTGGAAAAATACGCATCCTTCACCAATCTTGATACCCTTTATGCTCAATCTGACGTTATAACATTGCATGTGGCATCAAATAAAGATACTTATCATATGATAAACGATGAAACAATTAATAAAATGAAAGACGGAGTTATAATAATAAATACCGCAAGAGGGACTCTAATAGACTCTGATGCTTTAATAAAAAATATTAAAAACGGAAAAATAGGAGCGGCAGGTCTTGATGTTATTGAGAGGGAAAACGGACTTTATTATTATAATAAAACAGGAAAAGTTATTGATAATGATGAAATTATAATGCTGCAGGGATTTCCGAATGTAATTATAACTCCTCATACCGCATTTTACACAAATACTACAGTTTCTAATATGGTTGAAAAAGTCTTTGAATCATTAAAATTATTCTCTGAAGATGTTAAAAATCCTTATGAGGTAATATAATTAAATATTTTCATTAATTTCAAACAGATTTTTTCCGCCGACCGCTTTGTATAGTGAAATAACTGAGATTAAACAGTCTATTTTATTTGAAACTTCTTCTTTTTGAACAATTAAATCCGCCTGACGGCTGTATAAATTATCCAGTATTGAAGCTGCACCGATTTTTTGTTTTTCAAGATTTAAATTATATAATTCGTGTTCGGTCTTTAATCTTTCCTCGCTTTGTTCAAAATTTTTAAGCGCTGTTTTATAGCTGAATAGTCCGAGATTAACTTCTTTAATATCGTCGAGAATTGTCTTATGATAATTATTTATTGCTTCTTCATATTGATATTTTTTGAATTGAAGAAACGCAAGTTTTCTTCCGCCCGAGAATAAATCAAAAGAAGGCATTATCCCCGCATTTGCCAGTTGAGAAGTTTTATTAAATAAACTGTTAATTCTGTATGCGTTGACTCCGATTTGCCCGAAAATAATAAAATTCGGCAAAAGCTCTTTTTTGGCTACTCTGACATCATATCCGGTTTTTCTTAAATTGGATTCACTTATTATATAGTCCGGTCTGTTTTCAATAATATTTGTATTAATTTCTTCGGGAATATCCGAAAGTAATATTATATCTTCATAACTTTTTCTCTCTATTTCTTCCTCCGGCTTTGAAAGATATACTCTTAAAACATTCAATATTATTTCTTTATTTTCTTCAAGCTTGTTTTTTTCTTCAATAAAAGAAGAGAGTAATTTTTTCTCGTTAAGAACGTTATCAGTTGAACATAAACCGATTTTATATTTATCTTCGGTCTTTGAGAGGATGTCTTTTTGAATATTAATAATTTCATCTTGAATGTTAATTAGTTTATCAGCCTTAATTAAATTAAAATATTCAGCCGTAAAATTAGAAGTTAAAGAAATATAAACCGCTCTTTCAGCTTGATTTGCAATAAAGAGCTGTTCATTTGCCATTTTTGTTTTAAGCCTGTTTTTGCCCCATAAATCAATTTCATAGCCGGCAGTTAAAGGTAATTGAAAATTATTTTGAGAATAATTGGGAATAACCATATCTCCAAATCTTTGAACAGAGGATTGTAAATCTCTTGATATAAAGCCGTCAAACGAAACAAAAGGTAATTCATTTGCCATTTGCATTTTAACTAATTTTTCATTTTCTTTTATTTTTAATTCGGCATTTTTTATATCGTAATTTGACTCATAAAGAGTTTTTAAATGCTGATTGAGTATATCATCCTGAAAATACTGCCACCAGTCTAAATTAAGGTATAAAAGAGTATTTTGTGTATGATTTTCATTATTTTGTATTTTTTTAGCCTGAGCAGGCAAAATCAGACATAAAAATAACAGAATAATAACATAAAATTTTTTCATGATTGCGTTCCGACTTTTTGTTTGTGTTATAATTACAACACAATTATATAATAAACAAGCAAAAAAAACATGCCGAAAAATTATTTGAATAAAAGAATAGGAACAATGCTGTTTACGACGGGAACGCTTGCAAGAGGATTATCATCTCAGACATTCAGCGAGAAAAAATTCCCGTTAACTCCCGAACAGTATTTAATTCTTTCATTATTAGATGAACATAAAGAGCTTTATCAAAGGCAGTTATCCGAAATTACCTTAAAAGACAGAGCAAACATAAGCAGAATTATAAATATATTAGAGGAGAAAAAGCTGGTAAAGAGGATAAACGATTCAAACGGGAGAAAAATTTTTAAGGTTATAGTAACGGAGGAAGGAAAAAAGCTACTTGAAAAGATTGCTCCTACGGCTAAAGAGTTAAGAAGCATCATTACAAAAGGAATAAAGACGGAGGATTTAGAATTTTTTCTTGAAATAATGAATAAAATATATAACAACATATGGGAAAAAGTAAATCTGCAAATATAAGAGGAAATATAATGACACAAACCGAAGAAACAAAAATAACAGATGATAACAGACCGGAATATTTAAAAAAGAGGGTATTAGTACCAAGTATAACGGCAGTAATATTTTTAATCTGCGGAGTATTTTACGCAATACATTCGATATACTATAAAACAACGGATGATGCATTTATAGAAGGACATATAGTATCAATATCACCAAGAATTTCAGGACCCGTTGTAAAATTACTTGTTGAAGATAATCAAGAGATAAATAAAGGTGATTTACTGCTTGAGATAGATGCAAGTGATTATGAAGTGAAAATAAAGCAAAAGGAAGCACAGCTTGAAGAAGCTAAAGCGATGTTAAAATCGGCACAAAATAAAATTAATAAATCTCAAGCGGATTTAAGTTCATCAGAGCATGAAATAACAAAAGACAAATCAGAATTGGATTTTGCATCTGAGGATTTCAACAGATATTCGTTAATGTATAAAAAAGGGATTTCTTCAAAACAGGATTATGATGCGAGTTCAAACAAATTAACTGCGGCAAAGTCAAATTATTCATCCTCATTAGATAAAAATAAGTCCGTAAAATCAGTGTATGAAACGTCAAAATCCGAATATGAAGAGGTTCAAGCAAGTATAAAAAGATTAGAAGCCGAATTAGAGCAGGATAAATTGAATTTATCATATACTAAAATTTATGCACCTCAAGCGGGACTTGTTACAAACAGGAATGTTGAAGAAGGCAATTATGTTCAAATTGCGCAGCCGTTAATGTCAATTGTTCCGAAAGAAATGTGGATTGTAGCTAATTTTAAAGAAACTCAAATAGCGGATATGAAAAAAGGTCAGCCTGTAAAAATTAAACTGGATACATACAGAGGAAAAGTATTTAAAGGGGAAGTAGACAGTATACAGCGTTCAACAGGCGCAAAATCCAGTTTATTCCCTCCTGAAAATGCGGTGGGCAGCTATGTAAAAATAGTTCAGCGTGTTCCTGTCAAAATTGTATTTAAAGAAGATATTTCTAAATATAATATTGTACCCGGAATGTCTGTAGTACCTGAGGTTAAGGTAAAATAAATGTCAGCGGCTTCTGAAAAATCGGCTCCTTTATGGTTAATAGCAATATCAATACTGCTTCCGACATCATTTTCTTGCTTGGCAACCTCGGCAACAAATGTTGCGGTTCCTCATATTGCAGGATATTTCGGGGCTACCGTAGATGAAGCAAACTGGGTAATAACTTCTTATATGATTGCTAACGCTTGTTTGATATTAATGACAGGCTGGCTTGAAAATTTATTCGGCAGAAAAAACTTCCTAAAAATATTTATATCTATATTTACAATAGGGTCATTAATATGTGCAATGGCTCCGAATTTAAATATTATGGTTGCAGGAAGGTTAATACAAGGGATAGGCGGAGGCCCTATGACCCCTATTGCGCAGGCTATATTACTTTCAGCTTTTCCTTTCGAGAAAAGAAGTGTGGCAATGAGCCTTTTTGGAATAGCCGTTATGATTTTTGCAATATTAGGCCCGACTTTCGGAGGTTTTATAGTTGATAATGCCGATTGGCAATGGATTTATTTGATAAATATTCCCGTGGGTATATTATCTATTGCTCTTGTTCATTCCAATATTGATGAATTAGAGGAAAGAAAAAAAATAGACAAAATAGATTTTCCCGGCATGGTATCACTTGTATTATGGTTAATTTCAATGCAGGTAGTATTGGATAAGGGACAGCAGTATAATTGGTTTGATTGTGCTTGGATATCGTGGCTTGCAGGATTTTCGGCATGCTGTTTATCCTTTTTCATTGTATGGGAATTGGAATATAAAAATCCTTTAATTAATTTAAGAATATTTAAGGACAAAAATTTTTTTACGGGAACTCTTTTAAGTGCTTCGGTTAATATGATAGTATTTTCAACCATAGTATTGTTACCTCAGTATATGCAAAGTATTATGGGATATACAGCCATGATTAGCGGATTGGCTCTGGCTCCGAGAATAATTTCAAGCGTAATCATGATAATATTAATTAATCCGTTAATGAGAATTATAGATAACAGATTGTTAATTGCTTTAGGCTTCTTTTTCCTTGGAATAACAACAATTATGTTTATGAATGTAAACTTGATGGTTTCGTTTAATTATATTGCAATTCCGAATATATTAATGGGAGTGGGAATTATATTAATATTTGTACCTGTTTCATCATTAGTATTGGGTACTTTACCGAAATCGGAACTTTCAAACGGCGCAAGTTTACATAATTTGTGCAAGTGTACGACAATGGCGGTAGTAGCTTCAATAGCTTCAACACTTGTTGCCCGCCACAGCCAGATGCATCAGGTTTTCTTGGTTAAACATCTTTCTGTTTATAATCTCATATTCCAGCGTAAACTTCTGGGACTTCTTCACTCTTTTTCTTCCTTTGATATTTATTCTCACACTAAGGCTAATTATCATTTATATAAATCTTTGCTTGTTCAGTCCAAACTGATTGCTTATTCGGATGTTTTTGAAATATTTGCATTTATAGCTTTTATGTTAATTCCGTTTGCTTTTTTATTAAATGTTAAAAAAAATAAACAAAATTAAAATATAAAAATAAAAAAAATTGCATTTCTCTTAAAAAACCATAATTTAATTAAAAATGCATCAATAATAAGAAGATATGCATCAAAAAAATGACAATTTTGTTATTTTTTTGATGCAAATTTTGTAAAAGTTAATTTTTTTGCTTGTTATTTTTCCAAAATGTATTATAATAAAGTTTAAGTTATGAAAAAGAAAGGTGAAATATGGCAAAAACAAATTACACACAAGAAGAAATCAAGAAAATAGTGAAAGAAAAAAAGGTTGAGTTTATAAAGCTTCAATTCTGCGATATAAACGGTCAAGTTAAAAATATGTCGCTTCCCAGTTCACAGCTTGATAAAATTTTGAACAATGAATGTATGTTAGACGGTTCGTCAATAAAAGGGTTTAGAAATATAGAAACATCAGATATGTATTTCTTCCCGGACTTATCAACATTTACATTACTTCCGTTCAGAGAAGATAAAAATTCAGGGACGAATGTTGCAAGATTAATTTGTGATATTCATAATCCTGACGGGAGTCCGTTTGAAGGGTGTCCAAGAGCTAATTTAAAAAGAGTTATTAAAAAAGCAAAAGATTTAGGTTATGAAATGAATGTAGGCCCCGAAGCTGAATTTTTCTTATTTAAAAAGGATGAAAACGGAAACCCTACAACACAGACACATGACAGAGCAGGGTATTATGATGCCGCTCCTGATGATATGGGTGAAAATATCAGAAAACAAATAGTAAGAACTATAACGGCAATGGGATTTGAAGTTGAGGCAAGTCATCATGAAGTTGCGGACGGACAGCATGAAATCGATTTTAAATATGAAGATGCACTAACAAGTGCAGATAATATTATCACTTTCAGATATGCAGTAAAAGCAATAGCAAATCTTAACGGAACTCATGCTACTTTCATGCCTAAACCTATATACGGAATAAACGGTTCCGGCATGCATTGTAATTTATCATTATTTAAAAACGGCAAGAATACGTTCTATGATGCCAAAAAGGCTCATCAATTATCCGAAACGGCATTGTACGCAATAGGCGGATTATTGGATCATGTAAGAAGTTTTACGGCAATAACAAATCCAACGGTAAACAGTTATAAACGTTTAGTTCCGGGTTATGAAGCTCCTGTATATTTAGCTTGGTCGCTGGCAAATCGTTCTGCGTTAATAAGAGTTCCGGCAAAAAGAGGTAATGCAACGAGGGTGGAACTTCGTTCTCCGGATCCTTCATGCAATCCTTATTTAGCTTTAGCTGTAATATTGGAATCTATCATTGACGGTGTTCAAAAGAAAACAAAGCCTCCGTTAGATATTGATAAAAATATATTTAAAATGGATGACAGAGAGCGTAAACGTGCTAAGATTGAAACACTTCCCGGCAGTTTATATGAAGCTTTAATGCTTATGAAAAAGAGCGCAATAGTTAAATCGGCACTGGGCGAGCATATTTTTAAGGAATTTATGTCATCTAAGCTGATAGAGTGGGACGGCTTCAGAACTTCTGTTTCTCCTTATGAATTAAATTTATATTTAGAAAGATACTAGTAAAAAAGAGGATAAATTTTTTAATTTATCCTCTTTTTTCTCATACATTTATATGAAATTTTGTAAAAATCGCTAAAGTTTTAGTTATAATACGCCGATAATAGTATTATAAAATTTTGCATAAAATTGTAAACTAAAATATAATGGTAGTATAGATTAACTCAAAAGAGTTTATAAACAGGTAGGATAATTAATGACAGAGGAAAAAAAAGAGCAGAAAAATGTTTCGGTTTTTTCAAGGAGTGATATTTCACTTGAAACTGATCCTTTAGAAGAGATTTTTGCATTAAATATCGGTGATTTTATATCAGAACATTTGATTTCGGATGAGCTTGTCCAAAAAATAAGTAAAACAAAAGTGGACAAGTTAGAAAGTTTGAAAAAGCAATTAAAAGAATTAATATCTATATATTCTATTGATAATACATTAAAAATTATGGGATTTAGCGGAAAAGAGGAGTATATAGTATATAACGCCATAGCTAAAACCATAAAGCAGATGTTGGAAATAGATATATGCAGAATATATTTAACAAAAGATAATTTAATGGGAGAAAATCCAAAAAATTATGAATTACTTTTAGTAGGGTCATCGGAAAAAGATGATAAAAATAAAGAAAATGCCGGTTATTTCTTAAATGATGAAATATATGTTACTAAAGCATTTAAGGAAGATAGGACAGTTGAAACAGAGAATGAAGAGTCTGTAAAATATCTGGCTGTACCCATGAGTAATAATATGGAAAAAGTCGGAGTAATAGCGATAGAAAACAAAAATAAAAAAGTAATTTCAAAGGAGTTTATAGAATTAATAACAACAATGGCAAGATTATTTGCAACATCTATGTCATTAAAGAAGTTAGCGGAGGAAACCGAAGGTTTAATAAATCAAAAGGATGTAACAATAACCCATTTACAAAATATAAGGGCGGAATTAACTGCGCTTATAGGGGATTTGAGTACTGAGCAGCAATGGTTTGTTGAAAATCTTGCGAAAGCTGTTGATACAAAATCAAGCTTCAAAAATAATTATTCTCATGATGTTGCTGATTTAGCAAAAGAAATCTGTACGGATTTAGGATTAAATGAAAAAACAAAAGATTTAATATATTATGCTGCATTATTGAGAAATATAGGGAAAATAACTCTTCCCGAAGAATTATTTAACAAAAAGGAAAAACTTTCCAAAGAGGATTGGGAAAAACTTCAAAATCATCCCAATGTCGGTGTAAGTATATTAATGAGTATAAATTTCTTATCCGAGGTAGTGCCTTATATAAACTATCATAAAGAGTATTGGGACGGTACGGGAGAACCTGAGGGGTTAAAAGGATATTCAATACCGTTAGGTTCAAGAATTATTGCTATTGCGGATGCGTATAGTGCTTTAACTTCCTCAAGAGCATATAGAGAAGCAATGTCTAAGACTAAAGCTCTTGAAATAATTAAATCCGAAGCAGGGTTTAAATGGGACCCCGAGCTTGTTAATATTCTTGAAAAGCTAGTAAATAAAAATGTTTAAAGATTAATATCGAGAAAAATTTCCAAACTTCTTTTAAGAATACCGTTAATGTAAGCTATTGTAATTCCGTAGTTGGAAATGGGAATATTTTGCTCTTTTGCGAGATTATATCTGAACAGAACTTCTTTTTGATTAAGCATACATCCTCCGCAGTGAATGACTAATTTGTATTTATTTAAATCAGCGGGGAATGTTCCTCCGGAAGTATATTCGAAATTTAATTTTTTATTTGTATATTCTTGAATCCACTTAGGTAGTTTAACCGTACCTATATCTTCGCATTGTCTGTGGTGTGTACAGCCTTCGCTTATGAGAATTGTGTCATTATCTTTAAGTTCTTCAAGAGTTCGGACTCCTTTTACGGCATCGGATAAAACTCCTTTATACCTTGCAAAAATTATGGAAAAAGAGGTCAGAAAAACGTCATCGGGAGTATTTTGCATTACGTATTTAAAAACCTGAGAATCGGTTATAACTAATTTAGGTTTTGTTTTAAGAGAGTTGAATGCCTGAGTTAATTCTGTTTCTTTAACAACTAAGGTTACAATATTATTATCAAGTAAATCTCTTAAAACTTGCTGTTGAGGAAGGATTAATCTTCCTTTTGGTGCTGCTGAATCAATAGGGATAACAAGAATTACAATATCTTTATCATTAAGTACATCACTTATGAGTTTAGGGCTTTCAGGAATTTTTTTAACTATTGAAGCTATAAGTTCTTTTAATTCAAAAATATTGGTTTTATAAGCAGCACTAATATAAATTTCATTTTCTGCAAGCGTTTTATATTCCGATATTAAATCAGACTTATTATAGGCAATAATATAATTAATATTCATTTGTTGAAAAAGGGAAATTAAATCTTTTTCAATTTTGTTAAGCGGTTTTGAAGCATCTGTTACCAATACGGCAATATCGGTTTTTCTTAAAATTTGATAAGTTTTTTCGATTCTTAATTTTCCTAAATCTCCCTCATCATCAAGTCCGGGGGTATCTAATAATGTAATCGGCCCTAACGGAAGCAGTTCCATGGATTTAATAACGGGGTCTGTTGTAGTCCCTTTTATTTCTGAAACTATAGATAAGTTTTGATTTGTTATGGCATTAACCACGCTGGATTTCCCTGCATTTCGCAGACCGAAAAATCCTATATGTATTCTTTCCGATGTTGGTACTGAATTTAAACTCATAATTATATTATACAACATGAATAATATATTTACGTTTAAATTAAGTTTTAATATAATTATATTGTAGGTAAGGCATGATAAAAAAAATAATAATAATTTTATTTACTGTAATAATGTTTTGGGGATATAAAGCACAAGCTAATGATAATTATATGCCTGTAAGAGTGGGTATAAGCGATACAAACTTTAGGACGTATATGTTTAATTCCGCAGGGTTTAATAATCCCGGTAGTATAGAAGTAATGGATTCATCAAGCGGCTACAGTTTGATTTTTAATAACTCATCAAGTTTAATAAATGTAGTTTTGGAATCGGAGTTATTCAGCATTTATGAGGATGGCAAGTTAAGGGTAAAAGGACTGACAGGCCCTATATTGGTAAAATCAAAAGACGGAAGCTCTATTTCAATTTCAGGGTTAAAAAGAAAAGGGAAACAGGCATTATACAGGGGATATATAGAATTAATTCAAAGCGAAAAAGATAAATCAAAATTTGCCGTTGTAAATGTATTAAGTTTAAAAAATTATTTAAGAGGGGTAGTACCTAACGAAATGCCTGTAAGATTCGGGCTTGAAGCTTTAAAGGCACAAACGGTTGCCGCAAGAAATTATGCCGTTACTCCAAGAATTAAAGCATATAAAGAGTTTGATTTATGTGATTCTGTTGCTTGTCAGGTGTATTTCGGTTCTAACACGGAAGATAAGCTGTCCGATGAGGCCATAGAAGAAACAAACAGTATAATAGCGGTAGATAAAGAGTATAATCCCATATTAGCATTATACAGTTCAACTGCAGGAGGGTATACCGAAAGTTATAAGTATGCATTTTCAGACCCTAAAACAAAGTCATTTCCATCCGAAGATATACCTTATTTAAGTGCAGTTTCTGATAATAAGCATATAAAGCCTTTAGATACGGATGAAAAAGCGGAAAAATTTTATACCTCATCTCCGGAATCGTTTGACAAGGAATCACCCTATTACAGATGGTCAAAGGAATGGAAAGCGGAAGAAATAGAAAAAGTTCTTTCTAAAACACTCGTTACTCAATCTAAAACGGGATTTGTCAGCCCCGTATTAGAGTCTGAGGAAGATTTCGGACATATTGAATCAATAAAAGTTTTAAAAAGAGGTGAGTCCGGGAAAATAATCAAACTGGAAATTAAAACGGATAAAAATACTTTTGTAGTTGAAAAAGAGCTTGTAATAAGAAGATGTTTTCAGAAAAACGGAATATCACTTCCGAGTGCGAATTTTGTAATAACGAAAATAGATTCTGAAGAGCCTGTATATAAAGTATCAGGCGGCGGTTTCGGGCATGGTGTAGGTTTAAGTCAATGGGGCGCAGGTAAAATGTCGGCTCTTGGATATTCCTTTGATGAAATTTTGCAGCATTATTATAAAGGTATTAAATTATCATCAATACCAACAAGAGTCAGAAACAATAATAATCCCGTCGAACAATCTTTTAAAACTTTTGATAAAAAAACAAAATTAGTTATTAAAAACCCTGATAAACTTAAACGATTAAAAGTGGTTATAAATGATAAAGAATTTATTGCGGATTTAAAAAATGAAGAAGTAATTGATATATCCAAGTATGTAAAAAAAGACAATAATAAAATAATATATATGATAACGGATGAGAAAAAAGACGGTTCAAAATTTATTATTGTATCCGTAGTATTAAAAGAGGCGGCAAATGAGTAAAGAGACTTCACTTTTAAAAGCTGCCTGGTTAATAGCTTTTGTTACCATAATTTCTAAATTTGTAGGATTTTTAAGAGATATATTTATAGCAAATTATTACGGTGCCGGCTTGGTATCAGATGCTTATTTTTACGCATATCAAATTCCGTCATTGGCAATAATATTAATGGGAGGAGTCGGAGGCCCTTTTCATAGCGCTACTGTAAGCGTTTTTGCGAAGCTCGTAAATCCTAATGACGAAATGCCGTCGGAAAAAGTAAATAAATTATTTAATACTTTTTTAACGGCTTCATTTATTGTTTTTGCTGTATTTTCAATATTAATATTTATATTCTCCGATAAGATTTTAAGTTTTATAATACACAGTAATAACCAACAACTTGTGGAATTGGCAAGCAGTCATTTAAGAATAATGACCCCTGTAATACTGATAGGCGGGATTATAGGTATATATTACGGATTATTAGTTACATACAGATGCTTTTTACTGCCTAATATTTCACCCGTAATGGTAAGTTTAAGCATAATAATTTTTCTTGCCCTGTCAAGAGGGGATAAATACGGAACTTGTCTTGCCGTGGCAACTTCAGTAGGTGCGGCGCTTCAATTTTTAATTCAGGCTCCGGGGGTGAGAAAGTTAGGATTCAGGTTTAAACCTAATTTGAATTT
>CANPZP010000027.1 GCA_947589115.1 Candidatus Gastranaerophilales bacterium
TTTTTGGATGAAATATTTTTTAACAAAGTTTAATTCTTCTTCTTTGTTATTTAATTTTTTGTCTAATTTTTCTTTTAACACCGCTTCAAAAATTTCATTATAAAGCTTTGAAGGCTTTAATCCCAGATTAATTAAGTCATTACCGTTTATGAGTATTTTAATTTTATTAATATTTTTATAAAAATATAATACATCTTTGTCTTGAGTTATTAAGTAATAGGCAGCTATTGATATAGGGTTTTTATTATTAAATTTTTTATAAATCGATAATTTATATTCAGCTTCTTCCTTTAAAGTATTTAACAACTCTCTAACCTCATAAATTATATTTTTTTCTTTGGAAGAAAGATTGAGTTTTTCAAAGATATGTTCTGTTTTAACAAAAAGCAGGGTAAAGAATATAAATTTTTTATCTTTTTCGCTGTACAAATTAAAACCGGACAAATCCTTAAGTATGTTTTCATTTACGGATAAAACAGGATAATCCACAGCTAATTTATAAATATTTGATTTAATAAATTCATTATATAAATCAGGTATATTTTCGGAAAAATAATCTATAATTTCATTTTTAATTCGTTCCAAAGGAATAGAATGATTAATATTATTTAAATAATTTTTCATTAACAGAAGAGTTTGCATGTCATATTCAAACCCTAAGCGGATTTTGAATTTAAGCGCTCTTACGATTCTTGAAGGATCATCAATAAAACTGTTCTTATGCAGTATTTTGATTAATTTTAATTTAATATCATTTTCACCGTTATAATAATCAATAAGAGAATATTTATCAATTCCGGTAAGTTTAACGGCGAGAGTATTAATTGTAAAATCACGTCTTGAAACATCTTCAATCAGTTTACATCCGAAATTTTCAGCCTCGGGTAAATTTCCCTGAATATTATATACCTCTGTTCTCGTGGAAGCAAAATCTATCTCAACGTTATTGTCGAATTTAATTTTAGAAGTTTTTAATGCTTCATTTACCGCTATTACTTCACAATTGATATTATTTTTTAAGAACTCCATGAATTTAACGGCATCACCCTCTACTGCAATATCAATATCTTTAATCTTAATATTTAAAAGTAAATCCCTTACAATTCCGCCGATAAGATATATATTTACACCAAATTTTTCAGCCAGCATTGATACCTGTGATATGGCATTATAATTTTCTTTTGAAGAAAATTTTTTAAGCTGAAGATTTAAATTAACGGACATTTTTTCCTCTTAATTTCCTGTTATAAAAACAGATGCCTTGTATTTAAGGTTTACGTTATATTTTTGAATAGAATTAATTATATCAAATTATGTGAAATCTTTAAATACCGATTCCTTTTGATTATCGGAAATATAATAAGTATTCAGATTGTTATTATTAGTATTAATAGTATTATTATTCAATTTATTTTTTGCATTTTTTCTGGCTTCAACTTGTTTTGTAATAAATATGTTTAATTTAGCGATACCGATACCCAAAACAAGTCCGGAATATAAATAGCCTGCAAACTGAGAAAATCCGACTTTTAATATTTTAGACTTTGTCGCAGTGTCTGCTTTTTTAAATAATTCGGAGAATTTTAACGCTTTTCCGTTTTTAACCAATTCTTTGGACTTAGGAAGTAAAATTTCATCAATTGATTTAACGGAGGTTTTTGTAAGCCATTTAGCCGCATATTTAACACCCTTTTTACCTTCAGTATTAACAATGGGGTTATTAATAAGTTCTTTGCCGCCAAGTGCTCTTGCCGTTAATTTTGAAACCATTCCGCCTAAGATAAGCCAATTTGTATATCCCAATGAATCCTTAATAAACGATTCTCTCAATTCATTTTTATCTCTTGCGGACATTAATCTTGAACATATAGTTAAACTGTATATAAACTTAAAGTGATTTAAAGAAGGGATTTTACTGTTAAATTGCAGATTTGAGATTAATTCCGAGGGTTTTCCGATAAGATTAACGGCAAATACAGGGAATGCTGCGCCCAATAAAGTTTTAAGGACTTTAAATCCTTTTGACTTTTCACTCTCTTTATTTTTTACTCCCACAAATCCGTCTTGTCCCGTTCTTTTCTTTGTGAGGTATCGGTTTACAGGCTGAATGGAAACTCCTATTAAAGCACACATTGCAACCCCAAGAACCGTTGAAATGTTTTTATTCTTTTTTAAAGCATTTGTCAGCTTTGGTAATTCTTCCAAACTTGAGGTTTTAAACGTATTTGCAAGCGATGATGCATTATCTATTAATTCTGATAAAGAAGAAGAAATCCCTTTATTTACGACTTTGCCTGCGGTATCTTTAATCCCGCTTAATTTATAGGATACTTCCGCACCTGTATCTTTAATTATGCTTTCCGTTATAAGTAATTTTAAATTTTTAATTTCTTTTTTTATTGCGGCTTTGCCGTTAGTTTGCCGTGTGCTATTTAGTTTTTCGGTCGCTTGAGATAATTTAATAAGATTGTTAACAATCTCAGGTTTTGCTTTATCTGAAATTCCTTTCCATTCGGTACCGTTTAAACCTTTTAAATTATTAAGGAACCCTTCAAAGAATTTGTCTGTCTGCCCTTCGGATTTTTGCCATACTGTTGATAAGTTATTAATTGTATCACTGCCTGCAATTACATTTTGGGCTTTAATTCCGAAGGTTTTATTAATACCGCCCGAAACAAGAGCCGCAGCCATAAATCCTATTAACCCGAGGCAGGCATGGTGAAGGCAGCTTAAACCTTCCCTGAACAGTGTTTCTATACCTGATTGCGGGCCTCTGTTTTTTGTTTCAATAATAGTTCTTGGCGTTACCATTGAACATATGTCTACCGCACATGCTCCCAATGCTGGTTTATTATTTAACCCTCTTAGAACTGATAATGCCGTGCTTGTTATACCTTTGAAACTTTGTTTTTTATTGTTTCGGTTATTATTTATGTGTGTATTTGATATATTTGAAATCATATTATTTTTTTATTTTCCATATAGTTAATATCTCAAAATGAATTTTTTTGCTACTTCCTATTTATACGCAACGTAAGATTTTTCATATATCCGAATATTTAAGCGGTTGATAAACAGGTGAAATTTACGAGGCAAAGAGGCTTTAGAAGAAACAGTTACTCAATAAATTTACGCTACAAAAATTGTAACAAAATAAGAAAATTTCTTTACAATAGAACCAAAATAATTAAAGTTTATATAAATAAATCCGAATAAAGAATTATATAGATTGTTAAAGAGAAAACATGGACCAAAATAATTTAATACAAAAAAAGCCGTTTGGTTTTAATATAGCATTACCCCGAAAGACTATTCAGGAAGTAAAAAGAGTAGTCCAAAAAGAAATAGAGAATATAACGGTAAATCCGGTAGAAAATTTCTTTGAATCGGCAGATAAGGTATTTTCAGGGGAAGCAGCGGAAGAGATAAGAAAATACCAAGCACAAATTTATTCACTTGGACAGTTGATGCGGGAAGGTCAACCCACTCGGACTTTCAATGTGAAAATATAATTAATGGTCTTTTTTCAAAATTATAAAGCTCTTTTAAAGAGCTTTTATTTTTTGCAAATTTTGCATAAAAAAAAGGTCGCATTGCGACCACAGTCTTGTTATGGAGAAAAGGAGTGAAGGAAAATAAGTAATAATAAAACTTTTTTATTTCTTACATTATTACTATTCCCTAAATCATATTATATATAACGTATATACTTAATATATATTAATAAAAAGTAATGAAATAATCCTGTAATATTTTTGGT
Organism: Candidatus Gastranaerophilales bacterium; assembly: GCA_947589115.1. GTDB lineage: Bacteria > Cyanobacteriota > Vampirovibrionia > Gastranaerophilales > Gastranaerophilaceae > Avigastranaerophilus. The sequence goes on from CANPZP010000027.1 coordinate 3,761, forward strand.
TTATTATGCGCTCTGTCGCTTATTTTAGGCGCTGAAATAGTTATTAAGCTTTAGTTTACGGCATAAAAATCTGTCAGGATAGTTTATACAGCGGTTTTTCAAGCTTCCGTTTAAAAATTTTAAGTAAAGTAAGGCGGGCAAAATTTTTTCGGACATATATTTTTATTGAAACAATTCTGTAAAAAAGCATTTAATAAATGAAAAAATAATGTATAATAGCATTAGTTTTGAGATTGAGATATAAGGGAAAAAATGGAAGAGAAGCTAAAGTACAAGAGAATATTATTGAAGTTAAGCGGGGAAGCACTGCTTGGCGAACAGGAGTTTGGGATAGACCAGCAGCCTTTGGAGATGATAGCGAATGAAATAAAGCAAGCATATGATTTAGGAGCGGAAATAGCTATAGTAGTCGGAGGCGGGAATATATTCAGGGGGGTAAAAAACTCGGCAAAATACGGAATGGATCAGGCAACAGGTGATTATATCGGGATGCTTGCAACGGTAATGAATGCAATAGCGCTGCAAAGTGCATTAAGGAAGATAGATGTAAATTGCAGGGTACAGACAGCTATAGATATGAATAAGATAGCGGAGCCTTATATCAGATTTAAAGCTATAAGGCATTTAGAGAAGTCGAGAGTGGTAATATTTGCGGCAGGCACGGGCAATCCGTTCTTTACTACTGATACGGCAGCTGCTTTAAGGGCATCTGAGATAGGTGCAGAAGTTATGTTAATGGCGAAGAACGGTGTTGACGGTATATATTCGGATGACCCGAGAGTTAATCCGAATGCAAAGAAGTATACTAATATCACATATGATGATATTATAGTAAAAGGATTAAAAGTGATGGATACATCATCGTGCGCACTTTGCAAACAGAATTCTATACCCATAGTGGTATTTGATTTTGCGGCGAAAGGAAGCATTATAAAAATATTAAAAGGTGAAAATACAGGAACATATGTAGGAGGATAAAATGTCGATTGAATCAATGTATCAGACAGGTACTGATAAAATGGAAAAAGCGGTAACTCAGATGAAGAAAGAGTTTTCATCAATCAGAACAGGAAGAGCCAATCCTATGATATTGGATAAAATTCTTGTTGAATATTACGGAGCTCCTACACCATTAAGACAGTTATCTCAGGTAAGTGTACAAGATGGTACAACTCTTGTAATAGCACCTTATGATAAAACTATTCTCAAAGAGGTAGAAAAAGCGTTAGTGAAAGCGGATTTAGGCATCAATCCCAATTCTGACGGAATTGTTGTAAGGCTGGTTTTCCCTCCGCTCACTGAGGATAAGAGAAAAGAGATATGTAAAGACGTAAAAAAAGTTTGTGAAGATACAAAAATTGCAATCAGAAATATCAGACGAGATATGACTGATGAGTTAAAGAAGCTTGAAAAATCTGAAAATTTACCCGAAGATACGGTAAAAGATAATCAGGATAAAATACAAAAACTGACTGATAAATATATTAAAATTTCAGATGAATTATCACAGGAAAAGGAAAAAGAGGTTTTGACGGTATAGTGGCTATACTAAATTCCTTATTAAAAAACAGGATAATAACGGGCTTTATCGTAGGCGCATTAGTTTTCAGCTGTATGATTTTGGGCGGAATATTTTTATTGGCGTTATTACTTGTATTTATTATTATTTCGTCAAAAGAATATGCCGACATACTGAAAAACAAAGGTTTTTTACCGTTTTTTAAGGTTATATTAACTGTATCATTAACTATGCTGTTAATTTCCGCATCAGGTTATGATAATTTAATACCGCTGGTTTTGGTTGCAGGAACTATAATATCGTTTTTAGCGGTATTATTCAGAGGCAGACAGCCGTACATTGCGAATGTTGCGACAACGATTTTAGGCTTTCTTATAGCCTGGATGCCTTGTCATGTCTTTTTAATAAGGCAGATGGGTTCAGATGTCAGTTTATTTAATATAACTTTTAAGCAGGGCTTGTATTTTCTTTTGTTTATATTTTTTGTGATACTTTTGACGGATATATCTGCATATTTTGTCGGGACTAAATTAGGGAAACATCAGCTATCGCCCGTAATAAGTCCTAAGAAAACCGTTGAAGGTGCAATCGGCGGGGGTATTTTTGCCGTTATTACGGGGTTAATTATAGGTAAATTAATCGGCATTACGTTGTATCATTCATTTGTTTTAAGTTTAATAATTACCGTGATGGCGCAATTGGGGGATTTATCGGAATCACTTATAAAAAGGGATGCGGGAGTTAAAGACAGCGGTCATTCTCTGCCGGGGCATGGCGGATTTTTGGATAGAGCCGACAGTTATTTGTTTTCGGTGCCTGTTGCCTATTATTATATTAAATATTTTATTTTGTCGGGGATAACTTTTCCGATGCTTAATGATTTATTGGAGAAAGTTATAAATGTTATCGGAGGATAGGACAGAAAAACTTAAAGAGCTGTTAAGCTCATTAAGTATAGAAGGTTGTAATATTGAATTAACGGATATTGCGCTGACACATCCTTCATATAATTTTGAGGCGAACGAAGATAATATGCCCGATTATGAGCGGTTGGAGTTTTTGGGGGATTCTGTATTAAGGCTTAGTGTGAGTGATTTTCTGTATAAAAAGTATGAAAATTATGATGAAGGAAAACTTACGAAAATAAGGAGTTATCTTGTAAGTGATGAGTTTTTGGCGAAAACTGCCTTAAAAACAGGGCTTAATGAGTATATAAAAATCGGACTTCATGAAGAAAAAGACGGAGGAAGAAATAAAGAATCCATCCTTGCGTGTACATTTGAGGCATTATTTGGCGCCGTATATTTATCATTGGGGTTTAACGGTGCATATAAGTTTGTAATCAAGTTTTATGAGAGTCTTGAAGAAGATTTAACGAGAATATTATATTTATATAATTCAAAGGAAATATTACAAGAGTATACCCAAGGTAAGAATAAAGACTTACCCGAGTATGAAATTGTTGAAGAAAAAGGGAAAGCGCATAAGAGAGAATATAAAGTATGCGTTAAATATAGAGGTGAGGTTTTAGGAGAAGGCAGAGGCAAAACCAAAAAGGAAGCGGAAAAAAATGCCGCCTTTTCTGCCGTAAAGCTTTTAAAATTAACGGACGGAGAGTTAAGTGAATAACATTATAATAGCGCCATCAATTTTATCAAGTGACTTTGCTAATTTGCAAAGAGATATAAATATGCTTGAAAATAATAAAGCGGATTGGATTCACATAGATGTGATGGACGGGCATTTTGTACCTAATCTTACAATCGGTGCGCCTGTGGTGAAGTCGATTAGAAGGGTGACAAATTTAACATTGGATGTTCATTTAATGATAGATAATCCGCAAAAATATATAAAGGACTTTGCTCTGTCGGGTGCTGACATAATAACTTTTCATTATGAGGCGGTTAAAGGTAATGTGAAAGAGGTTATAGAGGAAATAAAATCTTATGATAAAAAGGTCGGAATATCAATAAAACCGAATACACCGGTAGGGGATATAGCAAAATATATAAATGAAACTGATTTAGTATTGATTATGACCGTAGAGCCGGGGTTTGGCGCACAAAGCTTTATTTATGAGTGTGCGGACAAAATAAAATCGGTGAGAGATATTGCTAAAAAGGATATAATTATAGAGGTTGACGGCGGTATTAATGACAAAACCGCAAAAATATGTATAGAAAAAGGTGCGAATGCACTTGTTTCAGGTAATTATATATTCACGAGTAAAAATGTAAAAGAAGCGATAGCTTCTTTGAGGTTATAGATGAAAATTACGAACGGACTTGTGGAACAACATATACATGGTGCCTTTGGGGTGGATTTTATGTCATCTTCCGTTGATGAGATATTAAACTGTTCGGAACGGCTGTTAGATTATGGTGTTTGTGCATTCTTTCCGACAATTATGACGGACAGTATCGAAAAAATAAAAGAAAGAATCGAAATAATTAAAGAGGCAAAAAATAAACAGGGTAAAAAAAGTGCGCAAATAGCAGGTATACATTTGGAAGGCCCGTTTATAAATCCGGAAAAATCGGGCATTCATCAAAAAGAGTTTATCCTGCCTCTTGAAGTTGAATTATTTAAACAAATAGAAGATGATTTAATAAAGATAGTCACTATTGCCCCTGAACTTGATTTATCGGGAGAGTTCAGAAATTATTTAAAATCAAAAGGAATAAAAATATCCCTCGGACACTCTTTAGGGGTGGATTTTACAAATATCATGCAAGTTACTCATTTGTATAACGCTATGGGTTCCTTTTCACACAGGGGAAAATCAACCGTTACAGCTTCTTTGGTCAATGATAATATTTATATTGAGCTTATTGCAGATTCAATGCATGTTTCGGATGACGTATTAAGAATAACTTTTAAACAAAAGTCTTTAGAAAAAATATTATTAATAAGCGATGCGCTTCCTTTGGCTCATTCAAAGTCTGACTGTATGGTTTTTGCAGGTCAGAAGATTTATAATAAAGATTCAAAATTAGTGAATAAAGATAATATTATTGCAGGAAGTTCGATGCTTTTATGCGATATCATTAAAAATCTTGCGGATAAAAATATTTTAACCTTTGAGTCTGCAATAAATTGCGCTTCAACTAATCAATTAAAATATCATAATCTGAAAAACACATTAAAGGTGTATTGGAATGATGATTATACCGTGAATAAAACGCAAATGATTTAACCTTTAATGAGAGTCAATTCCGTCAAAATCAGAATATATTTCTTTCCGGAGTTGTTTTCGCATAGAAACCGAACGGTACTTTTTTAAAGGAATTGAGTTCTTTTTTCAGCTTATAATTTTCTTTATTTAATTCATTAATTTTAAATCTCATTGTTTCATTTTCGGTTTTAACCCTGATAAGCTCCATAACTACATCGTCCATACCGTCAAGTTTTTCGTCAAGAAGTGCGGTAACTTTTTCGGTCATTGATTTTTCAATGCTTCTAAGGGTGCTTACCAATTGTACTATAGAACCGTTTGATATTAAATTTGTTCCTGTTAAAACTTTTTTTGAGGGAAGAGTAACGGGCTTTTTACTTTTATAGCTTGCTGATACATTTTTTAAAATTTTTGCATCATCCTGCGTAAAATATGTTAACCCTCTGGTGTTCTTTTTTAGCTTTATATCAGCTATTTTACACAGCTCTTGGATTCGGGAATTATCTATCCCCAGCATTTCTCTTATTTCCTTTGGTGAAAACTCTTTATTCTCTATTTTTTCTATAGTTGACATTCCCATTCAAACAATCCCCTTCTATATAAAGCATGAACCTTACATTCACATTATACTCACTTTTGCTTCTTTTGTCTAAAAATTATAACTATCTTTACATATTTTAATTTTTAATATTATTCATTAGTCAACTTTCTATATTAATTTTTCATTATTTTTTTTAAACTCACAAAAAAGGGTTTAGGTTTATGAAAAAATTATTTGCACTTATTATTTTATTTTCGGCGCTGCCGTCTTTCGCTAAAACTATTACGGGAGAAATAAAAAAAGAAACAAAACGTAATGTTAATCAAATCTATGACAGCGTTACAAATATTCCCTTAGAAGGCGCATTAATTAAAATCCCTTCTAAAGACTTCCAAACAAGAACAAAAAAAGACGGTACATTTAAATTACAAACAAAAATTGATTCTCCCGCTATTATGTCGGTTGAAAAATCAGGATATAAACCGTATTCTATGACTTTAAACAGTATAGGCTCAAAACCTATTCAAATCGGTATTGAAAAAACAACTCCGAATGATATTGTCGTTGATACTGATATGATTCATCTGGGCGACGATTCTTTTTCCGCAAGAAGCGCTAACGCAGCGGAATTTAGTCTTAATTCTTCGGGCGCATTTTATTCTAAAGATTTTAATATTAAACAACTTTCCCCTAAAGATAAATTAATTCTTATTATAGGCTCTATCATAGGAATAGATACCATTCAGGCTCAAAGACTTAATCAATCAAGAGTGCTTACTGCTTACTCAAGCCCTCCTGAAATATTCTTCAACGGAAATAAAATTGCAGAAATAAAAATTAACGGAGATAATCAAAAAATCACTATTCCGTTCGGCTTAATAAAATGGAATCAAAAAAATAATATTACGGTTAAAGCGGGCAGAAACTTATATAAAACCTCGGATATCGACTTTGATGACATTGAATTTACTAACCTATTGCTTGAAATTATTAACTGATAAAAAATTACCTCATTTCTGATATAATATTTTTGTTGAGGATGTGAGAGTTTATGCCGTTCGAGTTTAAAAAATTAAAAATAAAAGATGTAATTCTCGTTATACCAAAAGTTTTTGAAGATGAAAGAGGATTCTTTCTTGAAGGTTACAAAAAATCCGAATTTATAAAAAACGGTATTAATGCGGAATTTAATCAGGATAATCATTCAAAATCGGTAAAAGGCGTTCTCAGAGGGCTTCATTATCAGGCGCCGCCTATGGGACAAGCTAAATTGGTAAGATGCATCCAAGGTGAAATTATGGATGTTGCCGTTGATATAAGACACTCTTCCCCCACTTTCGGTCAGTGGGTTTCTGAAATATTATCGTCTGAAAATAAACACATGCTTTTTATTCCCGAAGGTTTTGCTCACGGATTTATTGTTCTCTCCGATACGGCTGAAATCCATTATAAAGCCTCGAATGAGTATTCTAAAGAACATGACAGAGGTATTTTATGGAATGATTCGGATATCAACGTTGACTGGAATATTGATTATCCCCCTATTCTCAGTGAAAAAGATAAAATTCAGCCTTTACTTAAAAATATAAAGGATTATTTATGAAATTACTTGTTACCGGCGGCGCAGGCTTTATCGGAAGCTGCTTTATACGATATATGTTAAATAAATATCACGATTACAAAATAATTAATCTTGATGCTCTCACTTATGCGGGAAATATTGAAAATCTTGATGATATATCGGATAATAAAAACTATTCTTTTATCCACGGAAATATTTGCAATAAAAAACTTGTGAGAGAAATAATTTCAGAAGTTGATTGTGTAATTAACTTTGCGGCTGAAAGCCATGTGGATAAATCAATCACAACACCAGAAATCTTCATAGAAACAAATGTACAAGGGACTTTAAATCTGCTTCAAGCTTCAAAAGAACTCGGAATCTCCCGTTATTTACAGGTTTCGACGGATGAAGTCTACGGCTCTTTGGGAAAAGACGGTTATTTTTATGAAACTTCTCCCGTTAAACCAAACAGCCCGTATTCTGCCTCTAAGGCGGGTGCTGACTTGCTTGTTAAAGCTTACTTTGAAACTTATAAATTGCCCGTACTTATTACAAGATGTTCAAATAATTACGGCCCGTATCAATATCCCGAAAAGTTGATTCCTTTCTTTATTTCAACTTTACTTAAAAATGAAAAAGTCCCTGTCTACGGTGACGGACTAAATGTAAGAGATTGGCTATTTGTTTATGACCATTGCAGTGCAATAGATACGGTTCTGCATAACGGTAAAATCGGCGAAGTATATAATATCGGCGGGCATAATGAAAAAACTAATATCGAAATAACAAAAATTATTCTTAATGCTTTAGGTAAAGACGAATCTTTTATTAACTTCGTTAAAGACAGACCCGGGCATGATAAACGTTATGCTATTTGTAACGATAAAATTCAAAATGAACTTAATTGGAAACCTTCGGTTACTTTTGAAGAAGGTATTAAATTAACCATTGATTGGTATTTAAATAATCAGGATTGGATAAAAAATATAGAACAAAAAAGAATGGGGGTGCTTTAATGAAAATTCTTGTTACCGGCGCAAACGGTATGCTCGGGCAAGATTTATGCCCCATACTCCAAGATGAAGGGTTTGATGTTATTGAAACAGATATTAATAATTTAAATATTACAAATAAAAATGAAGCTCAAAACTTTATATCACTTGAAAAACCCGATATGGTTATACATTGTGCCGCATACACGAATGTCGATAAAGCGGAAGAAGATTTCGAAAACGCTTTATTAATTAACAAAACAGGTACTTATAATATAGCCTGCGCCTGTAAAAAAAACGATATCCCGTTAATTTATATTTCTACAGATTACGTTTTTGACGGGGAAAAAGACGGCAAATATTTAAACTCTGATATACCAAACCCTCAAAACGTTTACGGAATCTCAAAACTTGAGGGTGAAAAAGCCGTTCAATTATTGCTTGATAAATTTTATATATTAAGAACAAGCTGGCTGTACGGACATCACGGTAAAAATTTTGTTGAAACAATGATAAGTCTGAAAGATAAAGAAGAATTAAAAGTGGTTGACGACCAAAAAGGATGCCCCACTTGGACTGTGGAACTGGCAAACGCAATAGTGAAAATTATTCGGGAAGAATTTCCTTTTGGTATTTACCATGTTTGCGGTACGGGTGAAACAACGTGGTTCGGTTTCGCAAAAAAAATATTTGAATTACTTAATTATAATGTGAATTTAAAGCCTTGTACCACCAAAGAATTTGAACGAAAAGCAAAACGTCCCAAAAACAGTACAATGGAAAATAACGGAATATGCAGAAATTGGGAATCGGCATTAAAAGATTATATTGAATTGAGGTGTGAATGAAAGGTATTGTTCTCGCCGGAGGCGCCGGCACAAGATTATTTCCTTCTACTATGGCAGTTTCAAAACAGTTATTGCCTATCTACGATAAACCGATGATATATCATCCTATTTCAGTACTAATGCTTGCAGGAATAAGAGATATCTTAATAATATCAACACCTCAGGATTTACCCGCTTTTAAAAAGCTTTTAAAAAACGGGGATGAATTGGGTGTGAATTTTTCTTATATTGAACAGCCTTCACCTGACGGATTAGCTCAGGCTTTTCTTTTGGGACGTGATTTTATCGGTTCTGATTGTGCGGCTCTGGTGCTGGGTGATAACATTTTCTACGGCCCTTATTTCTCTTCAATTCTTAAAAATACGGTTAATAAAATTCAAAATAACGGCGGTGCTTATTTATTTGCATACCCCGTTAAAGATGCTCAACGCTTCGGAGTAATTGAATTTGACAAAAATCAAAAAGTTATTTCCATTGAAGAAAAACCTAAAATCCCTAAATCTGATTATGCGGTTACGGGATTGTATTTCTATGATAATAATGTTGTTGATTATGTTAAACAGCTCAAACCCTCGAATCGTAACGAACTTGAAATTACTGACTTGAATAAAATTTATTTATCAAAGAATAAACTCAATGTTGAAATTTTGGGAAGAGGCTTTGCTTGGCTTGATACAGGTACTCATGAGTCGTTAATACAGGCTTCTCAATTTATTAAAACAATTCAGGATAATCAGGGGATTAAGATTGCTTGTCTTGAAGAAATTGCATACAGAATGGGGTTTATCTCTAAGCACGATTTAATCTCAAATGCGCAAAAATATCCTAATAATCCTTATTATCAATATATTTTAAGCCTGTAATTTTGTTATTTTATTATATTTGTATTTTGCGCAAGATGCTTGTATTATCCCCATAAATAAAAGGGATACGGCTAGTGCAATCCAATACCCTTTTAATGAATAATTTAATTTAAAGACTAATAAATACGCACAAGGTACGCCCACAAGCCAATAACCTGTTAAAACACATAAAGATACCAATCTCGTCATTTTGAAGCCTTTTAAAATTCCTCCCGCAATTACCTGAAATCCGTCTAATACTTGGAACATTCCCACTATTAATACTATGGGTAACGCTATTTGTAATACTTCTTGATTGTCGGTAAATAAATTTAATATTTGTTTCGGAAATGATGAAAGAGTTACCGAGGATAATGCCATAAATCCTACTCCCATTAATATTGCAGCATATGAGAATCTCTTTATTTCTTCATATTTTTTAGCTCCGTAATTATATGATACTTTTATTGCCAATGCTGTTGCTATAGACATAGGCACCATAAAAGTTGTTGATGATATTGTTATTAATATACTATGTACGGCAGAATATATTCCCGCTTCTCTTCCCGCCAGAACGGTGACTATATTAAATGCCAAAAACTCTAATGTCAGCGCTATTCCGATAGGACTGCCTATTTTTATTAACTGCTTCATATATGAAAAATCTATTTTGGATTTAAAATCTATGATTTTATACGTATACAAGAGAATAACCAAAGCCATTAATGTACGTACGGTTAATGTTGCGATGGCTGCACCTTTTGACCCCATTTGGTATCCGAAAACGAATATTATGTTTAATAATAAATTAACTAATACCGTTCCTAAAATTATCATATTAGGCAGTTTTACTATCTCATAGGCTTGTAAAAACTGCTTTATGCCTTGAAATAAAAACATCCCTAACATCGAAAATGAAACTATTGAAATATATTCTTTTATATATGGCACTAACTCGGGTTCAAATCCCATAAAATCAATAATATATTTACTGCAATAGCATATTAAAGTGAATAATAACGCAATTATAGAGGCAAAAATTATACTTGATAATAAGAACTTCTTTATTTTCTTCTTTTGCCCCCTTTGATTCGATAATATTATTGATATCGCATCTAAAATACCCAGAGGAAATATAAATATAGTGAATAATATTGAATTTGAAATACTTATTGCCGCTAAAGAATTAATGTTGTATTTTGCAACAACCAATATATCGGAGGCGCCTATTAATGTATGCCCTAAATTTCCGGCTAATAGCGGAAATGAAAGTATTATCAGTTCAATAAAATAATATTTGTACTCTTTTATTTTTTCGGCTGTCTTGAATATCATTCTTTTATAATACATAAAAAAAATTTATAGTTGTACAATTAAAAGTCCAAGTTTATACTTCAAGCCAGTTTTTAAAAAATGTTAATCCTGCTTGTGAGCTTTTCTCGGGATGAAATTGAACTGCCGTTATATTATTTTTTTGTACCGATGCACAAAAATCTACATGATAATTACAATATGAACTTATTATATCCTTATCTTCAGGTTCGACATAATATGAATTTACAAAATAAAAATAATCTTGAGTTAACAAAGTATTGTTATTTACGGGATTTATTTTATTCCATCCTATTTGGGGTACTTTTCCTTCCCTAAAACGTTTAACACCGCCCTTAAATATTCCCAGCCCTTTTACATTAGGAGCTTCTTCACTTCTTTCAAATAAAATTTGAAGTCCTATGCATATGCCTAAAAATGGAACGTTTTTACTGCAGCACTCTTTTATGACATTAACTAACCCTTTTTTCTCAAGGTTATTCATTGCCTGCGCAAAATGACCCTGCCCCGGAAATATTATTCTTTTGGCATTTAAAATTTTATCTTTATCGGAAGTTATTTCATAAGGACAGTTTAGAAATGATAATATGTTTGCGACACTTCTTAAATTGCCTGAATCATAATCAACAATAACGGTTTTATTCAAAATAGAATCCGTCCTCTTTTAATCTTCTTATAACTTCATGCATTTGTTCTTCAGCTGCGACAATTGACATTCTAAACCAGCCTTCACCGTTCTGTCCGAATCCGGTTCCCGGAACCAATACTATGCCTGATGTTTGTAAAACCGCATCCGTAAATTCTTTTGAAGTTTTATATTTTGGAGGTATAGGCAGCCATAAATAGAATGTAGCTTTAGGCGGATTTAATTTATCCATATCCCAGCCTAATTCTTTGAAACCGTCAACTATAATTTTTTGCTTTCTCTCAAATCTTTTATTTGCTTCAACAATATATTCATCTCCTTCTTTAGAGTTTAATATTTCCGCTGCAGCTTTTTGAATCGGTTTATAAATACCTGTATCTATAGTGGATTTTAATTTACCTAAAATGCCTACAGCATCTTTGTTGCCGCAAACCCAGCCTATTCTCCATCCTGTCATGGAATAAGGTTTTGAAAAACTGTAAAATTCGACCGCTACATCTTTTGCACCTTCTATATCAAACACACTGTGTGCCTTTGGCGCACCTTCAAAGGTTAAATCTATATATGCGGCATCTGATATAAGCAAAATATTATATTTTTTACAAAAATCAATGGTTTTTTGTAAGTATTCTTTTGTACAAATTGCTCCCAACGGGTTATTCGGATAGTTTATAACCACTGCTTTTACCTTGGATTTTGAATATCCGTCTTTTTCAAGATTATTCATAACTTCTTCTAAATCCGGCATGTAATTATTTTCAGATGTTAAAGGAATACCATAGCTCATACCGCCTGAAACTTTAACCATTTCTTTGTAAGAAGCATATCCGGGGTCGGGGATTAAGATAATGTCTCTTTCTTTCATTTCCGGTTTAGGGTTAATTAATGCTCTTATTAAATTTGCTATACCTTCTTTTGAACCGATTAATGCGCAAATTTCCGTTTTAGAATCGAAATCAATACCGGTACGTTTTTTCATATTTTGGGCTATGGACTCCAGCAAATATGCTTCACCTTTAACCAGTGTATAAGTGTGCATTCCGTCAGTATTGGCATATTCAATCAGCTTATCAGTTACAAATTTGGGCGGTTTTTCAACGGGTGCACCCATTGCAAGAGAAATTGGCGCTCTGTTTTTAGCAGTTAATTCAGGGGTTAATCTCGCCGCTTCCATTTTAATTTGAATCATTATGTAAGTTTCAAGGGTTTGTACATAATCGTTAAATAATTCTTTCATAGTTATCTCCAATTAATTTATCCTCTGATTGCCAAGCCCAGGCATTATGATTGTGAATACTTTCTTGTGCCTCGACTTCCGCCTCATAATATGTAATTTTTTCATCTTCTTTTAACAGACATATTACATCTCTTAATACATCTTCAACAAATTTAGGGTTTTCATATGCGGTTTCCGTTACATATTTTTCGTCACATCGTTTTAATATGGAATATATTTTGCTTGAACCGCAGCTCTCTATTTTATCCACTAAATCTTCTATCCAAATTATATCATTTTCTTTATAACTTACTTTAACTTTTATCATAGTTCTCTGGTTGTGTGCCGAATATTTTGATATTTCTTTTGAACAAGGACAAAGTGTTGTTACGGGTACTTTAACACCCAATATAAATTTATAATTATCTTTAATCAAATCACCTTGAAATGAACAGTCATAACCTACGGGAAATTCCATTAAGCTTACCGGTGCTTTTTTGTTTATAAAGTATTTAAATTCAAATTTAACATGAGCGCTTTGTGATTCTAATTTTTCTTTAATATCAATTAATAATCCTTTAATATCAACTCCAAGGAGATTTTTTTGTGAATAATCACTTAAAACTTCCATAAATCTGGACATGTGAGTTCCTCGATAGTTATGCGGCAATGTAACACTGAGTCTTGCTTTTGCCGATACTACCTGACTTTCTTCATTTTTGCGTTCAATTAAAAGAGGGACTTCCACTCCGTTAACTCCTACTTTTTGGATTTCTATTCCTCTTTTATCGTTTTGATTTTGAATATCTTTTAATTGATTATTCATTTTCTTCCGTCTCTAAAGAGTCCATATTATTGCTTTCCATAGCCAGCAATAGTTTTAATGCCGCAATTCTTTGTGTTTTCGGCGGTGCTGCTCTTAATAATTCCATTGCTTTAAGCATAATCGGATCTTTATCATACCATCTGTTTCCCTTTTTTTCAAAGGTCTTGGTTATCTCATATATACGCTCTATTACATCTTGTGCGACTTGTTCTTGTAATGATACTATATATTCCGCTGCCGTTGTTTTCTTATCGTCAGTTTGAAGCTTTAACAGTTCAAGCGCCTCTTTTAATATAGGATCATTATCATACCATCTTTTAAAACCCTCTTTCATTTACACTCCTAATCTTTTATTTATTAAATCCATTATTATATTTTTAGTGTTTTCATATACGGTTTCTATATCATTATTTGCATCAATTAATTTAATTCTTTCGGAATTATCTTTCTGTAATTGAATATATCCGTTTCTTACTTTTTTATGAAATTCAATTCCGGAAGCTTCCATTCTGTCTTTTTCATCTCCGACTCGTTTTTGCGCTGTTTCTACCGATACATCGTATAATAATGTCAAATCGGGTTTTAAATTATTTACTGCTATATCATTGAGTAAAGTTAATAAATTAATATCCTGCCCTCTGCCGTAGCCTTGATATGCTATAGTTGAATCGGTGTGTCTGTCGCACAAAACGATTTTCCCTTGTTCCAGTGAAGGTTTTATTAATCCTTCAATATGTTGAGCTCTGTCAGCCAGAAATAAAAACATTTCAGCTTTGTCGGACAGATTTTTATCATAATGTAAAAGAATCTCTCTTATTTTTTTGCCGAAATCAAGTGCGCCCGGTTCTCTTGTCACAACTGTTTCATAACCTTTTTCGTCCAAAAAAGTTTTAATTTTATTAAGCTGGGTAGTTTTTCCCGAGCCATCGGCACCTTCAAATGTAATAAAGAGTCCTTTCTTCATATTAAAGAATATCCCATCCCGTATATTTTCTTAAAACTTTCGGAATTGTAACAGAACCGTCTTCATTTTGGAAGTTTTCAAGGATTGCTGCAAATGTTCTTCCTACTGCCAGTCCGGAACCGTTTAGAGTATGAACGAATACGGGCTTACCCGTTTCTTTTGAACGATATCTTATATTTGCTCTTCGTGCCTGAAAATCACCAAAATTTGAACAGCTTGATATCTCTTTATAATTGTTATATGAAGGAAGCCAAACCTCTAAGTCATAACATTTTCTGGCAGAGAATCCTATATCTCCCGTAGAAAGTGCAACTCTTCTGTAAGGCAGTTCTAATAATTCAAGTACGTGTTCTGCATTTCGTGTAAGTTTTTCATGTTCTTCCACACTTGTTTCAGGAGTGCATAATTTTACAAGTTCTACTTTGTTGAATTGATGCTGTCTTATAAGCCCTCTGGTGTCTTTTCCTGCGGAACCTGCTTCTCTTCTGAAACAAGGAGTATATGCCGTCATATATTTCGGTAAATCGTCTTCATTTAATATTTCACCCGAATATATATTTGTAACGGGCACTTCTGCCGTAGGAATTAAATATAAATCTTCCTCTTCACACTTATACATATCTTGAGCAAATTTAGGAAGCTGACCTGTTCCTGTCATAGCAGCGGAATTAACCATTACTGGAGGTAAGATTTCTTCATATCCGTGTTCTTGAGTATGAGTATCCAAGAAAAAGTTTATTATTGCTCTTTCTAATTGGGCGCCTTTTCCTCTGTATAAAGAAAATCTTGATTGTGCCAGTTTTACGCCTCTTTCAAAATCAACAATATTTTTTGCCGTACATATATCCCAGTGTGCTTTTTGTTCAAAGTTAACTTTTCTTACTTCACCTACTCTTTTTATTTCAACATTATCATTTTCAGAAAGACCTATAGGAGTTGTTTCATCAGGAATATTGGGAGTTGAGAGCAATAAATTTTTTTGTTCGGTATCAAGTTCTTGTTCTTTTTCTTCCAGACGTTTTATTTCTTCTCCGATTTCTTTAACTTGAGCTTGTATTTCATCAGTATTTTTACCTTGCTTCTTCAAATTACCTATTTCTTGAGAAGTAGATTTTCTTTTAGCTCTGAGTTCATCGGCTTGAGCTTGTATTTTTCTTCTTTGGGTATCAATTTCTATTATTCCGTCTATGGATAGTTCGGGATTTCTTCTTTTTAAAAGTTCATTAATTTTTTCGGGATTTTCTCTTATTAATTTGATATCAAGCATTATTCTCACCTCGTATTATCATAAATATTTTATAAAAAAAAAACTTAAATTAAAAGATATTTTTTGATATAATTAGGTATGTTATTTTTAGATAAAAATATCTCACACTAAGTATGAGGGGAAAATGGCTAAAAAGGAATTTAAAAAGAAAATCTTGTTTATAGGTATGCCTGATATGGCAATCATATGTTTGAAAAAATTAGCGGCATACGGAATTAATATTGTAGGGGTTGTACCTCCTTATAAAACTGAACCGACTCATAAATTAATGGTTAATACCGCTCAGAAATTAGGATTAAATGTTATAGAGTATAATACAAGTTTAAACGATAAAGGTTTTTTACAAAGAATTAAAAATTTAGATGCTGATTTGGGAGTGGTTGCTTCTTTTAATAAAAAACTCCCGAGTGAGTTATTAAAATTGACAAAAGACGGGTTTATTAATTTGCATCCGTCTAAACTGCCTGACTATAGAGGTGCTAATCCGTATTCCCATGTAATCATTAACGGAGAAGAAACTTCTGCTATAACTCTCCATTTTATGGATGAAAATTTTGATACGGGAGATATTATCAGTCAATATAAATTTAATTTGGATTTAAATGAAACAATGGGGACTCTGTTTTACAGAACAAACCATATGTGTGCCGCAATGCTGACGGAAGCTTTAGACTATTATGAAACACATTCATTCCCAAGGACTCCGCAGCCTAAAGAGGGTGAATTTAAAAAAGCTGATGCCATTTCTTTTGAGAAGAGAAATACCTTTATAGACTGGAGTAAATCAGCGGAGGAAATAGAACGCTTCATTAGAGCTTTAAATCCGTTTATAGGTGCTATAACTTTTTATAAAGGAAATGTTATAAAAATAAATTCGGCTTATGTAATAGAAAAAGACCATAAATTGCCGCCCGGCAGCATATACGATTCAACCGGATGTTTAAAAATAGCTTGCGGTAAAGATATATTGGAAATAGATTCCATGCAGTTTGCAGGCTTCTTTGTATCAACCGGAAGAGATTTTTCGGAGCGGGTAAATCCTAAAAAAGGAGAAGTTTTGTACGGTGGATAAACTGAATATAGTAACTGCCGGTTTACCGCTTGCCAGTGAAAATAAAGGGTATAAAACAGGGCTTCAAATAATTAAAGATATGGCTCTTGACGGACTTGAAGTCGAATTTGTTCATGGTGTTAAAATGAATGAAGCCACTCAATCAT
Organism: Candidatus Gastranaerophilales bacterium; assembly: GCA_947589115.1. Lineage (GTDB taxonomy): Bacteria > Cyanobacteriota > Vampirovibrionia > Gastranaerophilales > Gastranaerophilaceae > Avigastranaerophilus. The sequence continues at coordinate 20,711 of CANPZP010000027.1, forward strand.
TCATTAAAGAATATACGAACCAAAACGCTCTTGTCGTGACTTGTCATGCTCCGTTTTATGTTAATCTTAATTCAAAAGAACCTGAAAAAATTGAAGCAAGTATTGAAAGAATCATTGAAACAGCCCGAGTCGGAAATAATATAGGTGCATACAGTATTACTTTTCATGCCGCATTTTATATGGGTATGAAGCCTGATGATGTTTATAAAACCGTTTATAAATCCGTTGAAAAAATTACGTCAATTTTGGAATCCGAAAATAATAAAATTTGGATAAGACCTGAAACTACCGGAAAAGCTACTCAATGGGGAACAGTAGAGGAAATAGTTGAGTTATCCCGGAACTTTAACACCGTTTTGCCGTGTATTGATTTTTCCCATATTCATGCCCGTTATAACGGTAAATTTAATACTTATGATGAGTTTTCCAAAATATTTGAATATATCGGAAATAAATTGGGCAATGATGTTTTCAATAATTTTCATGCCCATTTGGCCGGTATTGAATACGGCTTGAAAGGCGAGAAAAAACATTTGATTCTGAATGACAGTGACATGAATTATAAAGACCTTTTAAAAGTATTTAAAAAATTTGATGTTAAAGGAGTACTTGTCTGCGAAAGTCCTAACATTGAAACGGATACAAAAATTCTTAAGGATTTTTATTTGAGTTTATAATATGGATTTATTTTACATAATACTTGATTCTGCTGATAACAAAAAACTTCACAATACGGGAAGGAAAATTGTTGATTATGCCGCAAAAAACATTTATTCCATAGAAAATCCCGAGCTTGAAATTATAAATAATAAACCAAAATTTAAATACAGTAATATATGTTTTAGTATTTCTCATTCAAAAAATATTGCTGCTGTTTGTTTTGATTTAAATCCGGTAGGCTTGGATATTGAATTGATGCGTAATTGTGATTATAAAAATATTGCAGACAGAATGAAATTTAGGCTGAATGAAAATACAAAAGAAGAATTTTTTAAGAATTGGACTTTATATGAAGCAAAATATAAACTGCAGCAGCCTTGTAAATCTTTATTCACTCAGGTATTTGAGGAAAAATATATGATGGCTGTTGCAGCTTCAGTAAATATTAATATTCAGGATAACTTAAAAATATCTAAGCTATTTTTTTGAAATAACGTATATTAAATGATAACCGAATTGAGTCTTAACGGGTTCAGAAACTTGTCCGTTAGGGAGATTAAAAGCTGCTGTTTCAAATTCCGGAACCATATCTCCTTTTCCGAACCAGCCAAGTATTCCGCCTGATTTTCCTGAAGGGCATTTAGAATATTTTTTTGCGGCATCGGTAAAATTATTAAAAATCTCTTTTTGGTCTTTTCCTGCCAATATTTCTTCTCTTATTTTTAAGGCTTCTTCTTGAGTGGGAACTAATATGTGACATGCTTGAACTTGTTTATATTCAGCCGCTTGTGCCTTTAGTGAAGTTGATTGAGGAAATAAATTTTCTTCAAAAAATGAACATACTCCTAATGCACATAAAATTAAAACTAATGAAACTATTTTTTTCATATTCTTTACTCCTTTTTTATTATATTTGAATTATAATCAGAAACTTTAATAAAATCTATCGGATTACCGTATAAATTAATATTAAGTTTTGTAAAAATGTTCTGCGAAAAAGCTAAATAAAAAAAAAGAAATGCCGATAACATGAGTAAAATCTCATGTTTAGCAACCTTAAAAGAGAAAGGGAAAAAAATGAGTACAAATGATTTAAAGATATCAGCCAGGAAAATTATTGAAAATTCTTATTTGCAGAATACTAAAAAACTGGGGCAAAGGAATACGGATGATATAACCGCTAAAGGTATATTTTCTCAGGATTATAGAGAGGCTCTTTTTACCGAAAGTGACGGTGATATGTTTCATTCTGTTTATGATGAAGCATCGGATGAATATATTACTCAGTTAGTGGATTCAGATCAGGCACAAGCGTTATTAGCAACTGATAATTTTATAAACGGTGACGTAGTTAATAATATTGAAGAAGATTTGGCAGCTGACACTTCCAAAACAGTGGGTGCTGCTAATACGGCATCGGCTGCTGCTTCTGCCACAACTGTTCATCAACCCGGAACAGGTTCTTCCAAAGAAAGAATAGATGCTCTTTCGGATAAAACCAATATTAAAGATTTATTTGAAAATGATAAGTCATTTATATATGACAACAACGGAAATGTATCAAGAGATAAAATTCAGCAATGGTTAAATCAAAACGGATACAGTACTTTAAGTGATGTTGATGGCGGATTTAATGTTGATGATGTTTTAACTTATTACTCTTATAACAGTGTAGGTGAAGAAAAAGTTAAATTCCATTTGCTTGCAAATGAAGCTTGGCTTGATAAAGGGGCTAAAGGGAATAATGCTGTCGACGGAAAGTTATCAAGAGAGGAAATAAAGAACTTCTACGCCGATAAAATGGGAATAAATTTGGATGAAACAGATACCGTAAGTTTAGCTCAGGTTGAGAAGTGGAAAAAACAAAATATCGATGCCGGTAGTGATTTACACAGTAATTTCACATATGTCGGACTGGATAATTTTGCCGCAAACTATGACCAATTTATAGATAGAGAAAATAACGGGCCTTATAATAACGGATTTAACACCGGTTATAACAATGGAGTAAATAACGGCTTCAATAACGGGTTCAATAATGGCTATAACAACGGGTATAATAACGGATTTAACAACGGATTTAATTCTAATTTCTCTACCAATAATAATTACAGATATAACAATAACTACTTATCTTCAAACAATTTCCGTACATCAAACAGAATCGGCTCTTGGCTTGATAATTTAATGAATACGGGTAGTTATCAGGCATCTATTGAAATGAACAAAGATGTCAGATTATATGATGAAATATCAAGAAAAAATGTTTATCTGTATAACGGACAACAATATAATATAAATGATATTTCCGATGACTATATATACTTGCAGGTCGGGAATAAAGAAATAGAAGTAAAAAGAGGCAACGGCAGTAACTCGTTTGAGTCAAGATGCGCAAATGCAATAGATAATGCAATATACAGCGCAAATATGAAACTCCCGTCATATGAGGATGACTATTATTATAATAACGGCTTTAGTACGGGCTACGGAAGCGGATTTAGTACATAAAAATTTGTTATTGCTATAAAAAAGGAGAGATACCGATTAAGTTCTCTCCTTTTTATTATCTTTATTTATTTAAATTAATAAACTGATTTTCCCTTGTAATGGCAACCATACCGGAACGAACAAGTTCTTTAACCCCCAATGGCCTTAATAATGCTATAATAGCCATTACTTGTCTGTTGTCGCCGCTGTATTCCAGAGTATATGTATCAGGAGAAACATCAATAATTTTCGCCCCGAATATTTCCGATATTCTTAATATTTCGCTTCTTGCATCGTCTTTTGCCGTAACTTTACATAGAATTAATTCTCTGTCTATACATTTATCCGCAGATTTTGGTAATTCAACAACCTTAATTGTATTAATAAGTCTGTTTAACTGTTTGCA
>CANPZP010000028.1 GCA_947589115.1 Candidatus Gastranaerophilales bacterium
ACAAAAAAGCTCTTTACTCCCTCCAATCCGCTGTCGGTAATGCTACTGAATTACTGATTAATGAAGGTGCTCAAACGAACTTGATATGGAGTGATAGTAATATAATTAGGGATAGTGGCAGGGGCTTTTGCGAAAGAGTTGCTGAGCATTTAAATACTTCTAAGGAAAATTGTAATATAAATGGTTTAGGCTCATATGATAATCCGCAAATTATTACTACAGACGGTATCAGATTCTGGAAGTTGAAAGTAGGGCTTTTAAATCGTCATTTTGATGCAATATGTGTGGATAGAACTTTTACTGATAAAGAGTTAAAAACTCTCTCTGCAGTAAGACAAAATCATAATCCATCTAAAGATTGCTATTCATATTCCAAAAATGGCATTAGCGCTCCCGTAGGGTTAAGAGTTGCAGTGAGAAATGACGGTAAAGTTACAACTGATTATGATAGTTATGAATTTCAGTATGAGAATGAATTAATAAACAGGTCATTTGATGTAAAAGCACAACGTTAGTTTTAATAACAAAACAAAAAAGAGGATTTAAACATCCTCTTTTTTTTGTTTTTTATTCGAATTAACAGGGAGTTGTTTTTCGTTATATTGTTGAAGTATTCTTTTTCTATTTTTATATGCCGCTTCATCAAAGCTTTGAAGCCCTAATTCCTCCTTGTCTGCGGGGCTTAAATGTTTATATATACTGTTTGTTCTTCTGAAAATATCGTCTATTCTTACCCCTGTTGACTTAATATGACCGTATAATACAGGAGGTTCGGGATTAGTATTTACATTAAACAAATAATTTAAACTCAGTGCAATATCTGTCCTGTGAAGTCCCTGAGCGCAGCCTATATAATAACATCCTTTATCTATAGTTTCAAAAAATTCTTTTAATCTCTGTATTATTTCCCTTTCATCTGTTACTTTAGAATCTACGGGGAAATGAAGATATTTAAGCCCTTTATTTTCCGCATATTTTTTATATTCGGGTGAACTGTCGATTGTCTTTATATCTATTATTTGTTTTATACCGTATTTTTTCAGCTCAGTAATATATTTTCTGTTTTTTTTGCTGTATAAACCTTCACCTCTTACCCCGTTTGTATTGGTAAAATGCAAATTCCCGATAGGAAGTTTTGATACATTTTCCTTATCAAAATTTTGGTATTGTTGTCCTTTAAAACTTATTTTTGGCAGATAATAATAGTTTGAAATATTATTTGTATTACTGTTATTATTTGCGCACGGGGGTGTTATTTTGGCTTTATTGACAAAATTTCTTGTATTTACCTTATATCTGTATGCTGTTGTTTTAATCATAGTTATTGTCCTATTAATTAAAATTTCTTTTTCCTAAAGCTTTATTCCTTGCTTTGAAAGTTTCTTCGAATGTTTCTAAATCTTTCCAGCCCAAGCTTTTAATGTATTCTTCATCTGTATATTTATATTCGCCGTCTTGCTTTCTCAATATGGTATTAGCTATTTGTCTTGTCATTTCAAGTGATTTAATGGTATTATCAGCTTCAAACACGGGAACAATCTTTTCTTTCGGATTAAACAGGTAATTTAACCCGATTGCGACATCAGTTCTGTTTGTACCCATATTACAGCCGATATAATAGTTTCCTTTATCCATTGAGCTTAAAAACTTAGGAAACCTTGATAAAGTATTTTTTATTTCTTCATTATTAAATGTTTTAGCGTAATAAATAGGGAATAATGTATAATCAAGCCCTGCTTTGCCTAAAATATATTTACATTTTTCTTCATTACTTTCCGCTCTCAAATCAATAATTTGTTTTATACCTGCATCCCTTACACCGGCAAGTTTTTTAAGATTAACCTTATTAAAAACACTTGAACCTCTTACGCCTTTTCTGTCGGTTGTAATGCAGGCATTTGTAATATCTAAATCTTTTATAGCCTGATAATCAAATACTATTTCGTTATTATTATGATTTAAAATATCATTTTTAAATTTTATTTTTGAATCGGAATTTTCAAGTTTATCCGTAAGTTCATATGCACCATATTGTCCGTATGCGTAATATCTCAAATATTTTAATGGTGTTTCTTCCCAATAATCATTATGGTTTATGGATGAACTTTTGTCAGAAGCTCTTTCAAAAGTATCGGCAGGATATGGAGCTGTTTTAGTATATAATTGTTTTTCAGCCGCTATATTTTTATTTGAATTTATTTTTTCCGGAGCAGTATTTAACAATAATATATCCATAATAATTTACACCTTTACTGTTGAAATCATAAATCCATAAAACATGTGAAGTTTTATAATTGACCGATTGTATAAAGCAGGGTAGTTTTTTGTTAAATAACTTTACAATGATAAAAATTTGTGCGAAAATTTCATTCAAAGGGGATAAATAGCAATGACTGATAACGGGATATTAATACAAGCGCAAATGCTTATTGATAATGAACAGTACGACAAAGCATATGAACTGCTCCAAAATTCATATGAAAAATTAAAAGAAGATGCCGAATATCTTGAAAAAATAGCATTATTGGCAAAAACAATCGGCAAAGAAGAGGATGCCGAGAAATATTGGGAGGAGTTAGTTGTTGTTAACCCAAATTCTTTGGTGGCATATTCTGAATTATTGGATATTTACATAAATAAGAATAATTATAAATATTATCTGACAAGAGCTAAATATAAAATTCTAAATGAAAAAGTTACTCAATCAATAGATGATTATAAAAAAGCAATAAATTCAACTGCGGAAGAAAATGAGATATTAAATGCAAGATTTTTGCTTGCGAAAGCTTATGAGCATACGGGAAAAATTCAAAATGCCATTGACGAATACTACAGAATTATTGAACAAAAAGATGATATGGCTATTTATTATAAATTAGCTGATTTGTACTGTGAAATTAATGACAGATATTCAGCTATAAATATTCTTCAAAGAGGGGTTAAGGCATTTGAAAATGTTGATGAATTAAGTGAATACTTAGCCGGACTTTACCTGAGAGAAGGTCAATACGATAAGGCGCTTGAATATGCAAGAAATGATTTTTCCAAAATCAAAGCATACCTTATGAAGGGTGAAAATAATACTGCTTTTGATTTACTTTCTAAGATAAATGATAAATCCAATGCAAATTATTATGCTTTAATGGCTGAATATTATTTTAATATTAAAGATTGGGATAAATGCAATGAATTTATTGAAAAATTTAATGAATTATCCCCGCAAAATCCTTTAGTATATCAAATGAAATCATTGGTTTGTGATGCGAATAATGATTCTTACGGCTATCATTATAATATGGGAAAATGCTATTCCTATAAACAGGATTATGAACTGGCGCTTTCTGAATATTTACTGGCACACAGATGCGATGCATCAAAAAGCGGTGCGGTAAAAGAAATTATTAAAATTAACGAAGCTTCGGGTGATAAATCAAGTTTAATGGAGTTTTATGAAAAACTTGCTTCACAAGAACCTGATAATTCCATGGCATTAAAAGGTCTGGGAGATATATATGTTGATTTATATGAGTTTAACAGCGCTCTTGAATATTATTTAAAAGCGGTTAAAATATCTGATTCCGATTATGATATTTATTATAAGCTCGGGTTCTGTTATGAAAAACTTAAAAATATATCTAAGGCTAAGGAGTATTATCAAAAATATATAGATAAAGCACCTTTATCTCCCGACAGTGAAAAATTAAAAGAAAAAATTTCTAAAATGGCTTCGGATGAATCCGATATAACCCAATCTCAAGACGGATTTATTGATAAAATTTTAAGTCTTTTTCATAAATAAAATTTACTCTTTAGTCATATCTTTTAATTCGGAGCTTATTTTATAATTCGCCAAAGTTGAATTTTTTATATCATCCAGAGAAAATAAAGGGTTAATTTCCGTTAGTAATAAACCGTCATTATTTACCTGAAAAACACATCTTTCCGTAATAATCATATCAGCTTCTTTATAAGCTGTGAGAGGGAAAGTACACTTTTTAACAATTTTAATTTCATCTTTAGAAGTATGAGTCATGGCAACAATAACTTTTTTAGAGCCTACAATTAAATCCATGGAGCCTCCGATTCCGGGAATAAATTTACCCGGTATTTGCCAGCTGGCTATACTTCCTTCCTCATCCGCCTGAAGCGCACCAAGAACTACGGCATCTATATGCCCGCCTCGCATAATTGTAAACGCAGTTTGTGAATCATAAAAACAAGCACCTTTTGTCGTCTTTACAAATGTTCCTCCCGCATTTACTATTTTTGTATCAAAATTCGGGCCTTGCTGATCTTTGCCCAGCCCGAGTATACCGTTTTCCGATTGAAATATTATGTTCTTACTCTCAGGTACATAATTTGCAGCCTCTGTGGGAAGTCCGATTCCTAATGTAACAATATCGTTTTCTTTAAATTCTTTTGCAATCCTTTTTGCAATTGTTTTTTTCATCTCTTCTTTTGATAATGCCGCTAATGTTGTGATCATTTAATGCTTCTCCTTCACAACTATATAATCAATAAAAATACCGGGGATTATAACTTCATTAGGATTAAGACAATCAACCAATTCATCAGCCTGAACAATAACATTATCAGCTGCCGTAGCCATTTGCGGATTAAAATTTCTTGTTGTTCCCACAAAAGCTACATTCCCGTATCGGTCAACTTTTGTTCCGTATATTAATGCGTAATCCGCACCCAAAGGCTCTTCAAAAATATATTTTTTGCCGTTTATTTCATACGTTTTTTTGCCGTGTTCAAGAACTGTTCCTATCCCTGTGGGGGTTAATACTCCGCCAAGCCCCGAACCTTTTGCATGAATTTTCTCTATTAATGTACCCATAGGATAAAATTCAACCTCTATTTGACCGGACAAGAGTTTTTCTCCCGTTATCGGATTTGTTCCTATGTGTGTAGTGATTACCTTCTTTACAAGGTTATTTTTTATCAGTTTACCTTTATCGGCATCTTTATAAGATGTATCATTGCATATTAATGTTAAATTTTTTATATTAAGATTAACAATTTCATCAATAATTTCATCCGGAACACCGCAGCTCAAAAAACCTCCCACCATAATGGCAGAACCTTCTTTTATTAATTTTGCCGCTTCTTTTGCTGAAATTATTGGTTTCAAAGAAATGTTTCCTTCTTTCTTCCCTCTCTCTCCATATATTATCATAACTTTTATAAAAAATTAAATTTTTCATGTTAAATAATTATAAAGATTTTTAAAATTAAATAGTGATTTTAAATAAAATTTGTGATAGAATATTAAAACTAATTTAAGCAGTTAATGCCGAAAAGATTGGGGAGATGAATATATGTTAAATGCCTTAGGAAAAGAGGCTGAAAAGTTAGGATTTAATTCCGGAAAATGGGAAACGGAAATAAATGTCAGGGATTTTATTCAAAATAATTACACACCTTATGAGGGTGATGCAAGTTTTTTGGAAGAACCTACACAAGCTACGATTGACCTGTGGAATGAATGCTGTGCGCTTTTAAAAGAAGAGCATGACAAAGGCGGAGTATTGGATATGGATACAAAAATTGTTTCAGGTATCACTTCGCATGGTGCAGGCTATATTGATAAAAACTTGGAAAAGATAGTAGGTTTACAAACCGATAAACCCTTAAAACGTGCTCTTCAACCCTTTGGCGGAATAAGAATGGCGCAGAGTGCATGTAAATCATACGGTTATCAAGTTGACGATGAAATTTCGGAGATATTTACAAAATACAGAAAAACTCACAATCAGGGAGTATTTGATGTTTATACTCCGGAAATGAAAGCGGCAAGACACTCTGCAATAATAACAGGTCTGCCGGATGCGTACGGAAGAGGAAGAATAATCGGTGATTACAGAAGAGTTGCTCTTTACGGTATTAACAGATTAATTGAAGATAAACTTGAACAATTTAAATCCCTTGAAGGAGAAATGACTCCCGAAAGAATCCAATTAAGAGAAGAAATAACAGACCAGATTAATGCTTTAAAAGATATGATTAAACTTGGTCAAATATACGGTTATGACATATCAAAGCCGGCACAAAACGCACAAGAAGCAATACAATGGCTTTATTTCGGTTATTTGGCAGCAGTAAAAGAACAAAACGGTGCTGCCATGAGTATAGGAAGAACTTCTACTTTTCTTGATATCTATATTGAACGTGATTTGAAAAAAGGCATATTAACCGAAAAACAAGCTCAGGAACTAATTGACCACTTTATTATGAAACTCAGATTGGTTAAGTTTGCAAGAACTCCCGAGTATAACGAATTATTCTCGGGCGATCCGACTTGGGTGACAGAATCCATCGGCGGTATGGGGGTTGACGGTAAAACTTTGGTTACTAAAAATTCATTCAGATATCTTCATACTCTGGAAAATTTAGGAAGTGCGCCTGAGCCTAACCTCACCGTTTTGTGGTCTAAAAACTTACCGCATAATTTTAAAGAATACTGTGCAAAAATTTCCATAAAAACATCGTCAGTTCAGTATGAAAATGATGATTTAATGAGAGTTATTCATGGGGATGATTATGCAATAGCATGCTGTGTTTCATCTATGGTTGCGGGAAAAGAAATGCAATTCTTCGGAGCACGTGCTAATTTGGCAAAATGCTTATTATATGCTATTAACGGCGGTGTGGACGAACGGCTTAAAGAACAAATAGGCCCTAAGTATTGCCCTGTTACTTCGGAATATCTTGATTTTGACGAGGTTATGCAAAAATATGACGATATGATGGAGTGGCTTGCCGGACTTTATGTTAATACTTTAAATGTTATTCATTATATGCATGATAAATATTGCTATGAAAAAGCTCAAATGGCACTTTTAGACAGAGATGTTAAACGTTATTTCGCAACGGGAATAGCAGGTTTATCGGTTGTCGCCGATTCTCTTTCGGCTATTAAATACGCTAAAGTTAAAACTATTCGTGATGAAAACGGTATTGTAGTTGATTATGAAATTGAAGGTGAATTTCCGAAATACGGAAATAATGATGACAGGGTTGATTCTTTAGCTGTTAATTTGGTTAAAACATTCATGTCCAAAATCAGAAAACATTATACATACAGAAATTCAATTCCTACAATGTCAATATTAACAATAACATCCAATGTAGTATACGGAAAGAAAACCGGAAATACTCCCGACGGAAGAAAAGAGGGGATTCCTTTAGCGCCGGGTGCTAATCCTATGCACGGCAGGGACAGTAACGGAGCTGTAGCTTCTCTTGCATCAGTTGCTAAACTTCCTTTTAATGATGCTCAAGACGGAATTTCCAATACTTTTTCCATTGTGCCTGATGCTTTGGGTAAAGATGAAGTATTTATGGGAGATGTTGTTTTTAATTTTGATTGCGGATGCCAAGATGGCAGATTCATTTATTAAGAGGAGATTTTTATGACTACTGTACAAGAAGAAAACTTAATTAATCTTTTAGACGGCTATGTTGAAAAAGGGGGACATCATCTCAATGTAAATGTTTTTAATCGTGATACTTTGATTGATGCTCAAAATCATCCCGAAAAATACCCTCAATTAACTGTCAGAGTTTCGGGTTATGCCGTTAATTTTAATAAATTAACTAAAGAACAGCAGGATGATGTTATATCAAGAACATTCCATTCTAAATTGGGTTAATAAACTCTTAAATCTTATTATTAACTCCGTATCCGAATAGGGCAAAATCATATTTTACAGGGTCTTTACAATCAAATTCTTTTAATTTGTTTGTAAGCTCTATAACACTTTCATAACCGTTGTCTTTCCTCGTTAAAAGCCCCAGTTTCCTGCCTATTCTCGCACTATGCGTATCTAACGGAATTAATAATTCCGATTTTGAAATAAAATTCCATATCCCTATATCAACTTCACTTTTCCTGACAAACCAGCGCATAAGCATATTTAATCTCTTTAACGCACTCTTTTTACTTGGATTCGGCAGCATGTGATAAAATCCTTGCGTTATTTTATCTTGTGATACCCTCGCATAAAAATAATCAACAACTCCCTGAAACATCTGCCATATATCTTTTGTTTGTTCGTATGAATATTTAAATAAGCTTTCCGTCGTTTCTTTTTCATTATATAAAATATTCATTATCCTTAAGATTTCAATAAAATCACAATCTTTCGAAAATCTGTAATCACAATTTCTTATATTATTATCCTTATAATCAAAATTCTTTATATATTCAAATGGTTTATTACCCATAATATTATTAAAAATATAATTTAATTTTGAAATAAATACTTCCCGTTTGCCGTATGCAAACATTGAAGCAATAAAACCTGCAATTTCAATATCCAGTTTATTGTCAAATCCGTGTACAAATTGCACCGGATCATCTTTAATGAAATCTTTAGTTTCATACCGTAAAATATATTTATCAAGAAGGGTTTTAAGCATTTCTCATTTTCTCAAAATAATTTTTTAACAGTAACGAGCATTCTTCTTCCAATATAGCACCTTTACATTCTATATTATAGTTCATAATTTCTGCCATATCCGATTTTGAACCGAAGGCACCGTTAAGAACATCATATGCTCCGAAATAAACTTTATCAATTCTTGCCTGAATTATAGCACTGGCACACATCGGGCATGGCTCTAACGTAACATATATCTCGCATCCGTTTAAACGCCAGTTTTTTAATTTATTATTTGCCCGTCTTATAGCAATAATCTCGGCATGAGCAGTTGCATCCTTCTTCTTTTCCCTCTCATTAACCGCTTTTGATATTATTTTACCGTCTTTTACTATCACGGCGCCTATCGGGATATCTTTATCAGAATTTTTTGCAAGCTTTATTGCTTCTTCCATAAATTCAATATTCATAATTACCTTTCGTTTCAGATTTAAAAAGCGGAATAATTAATTTCGCACTGAAAATGTTATCATTTGTTGATTTTAAATGAATACTGCCATTCATAGCATCAACAAGTCCTTTAACAATATAAAGCCCCAAGCCGGTACCTCTTGTTGTCCTTGTTGTTTTATCGTCAAGTCTGATAAATTTATCAAACAATGTATGTAATATTTGTTTTTCTATGTAATCCGCAGAATTTATAACTTTTATTATTGCTTTTTCTGAATCATAGCTTGCTTCTATCTTAATCGGAGTATCAGGATATGCATATTTATTTGCGTTACTTATTAAGTTTATCATTACCTGTTCAAGTCTGTCTTTATCTGCATATAACAAGGGAAAATTATTGGTAATATCAGTTTGTATCTCCCTTTCCTCTATATTTTTAACGGAATATATTGAAGCTTCCACTATATTTAGTAAATTTACAGGCTCAAAATTTATGTTTAATTTTGCTCCCTCTATATCGGGGATTACAAGTAAATCATCTATCATCCTTGATAAACGCTCAGATTGCTGCTTTATTATTAATAAGGATTTATGTTTCGTTTCTTCATCAATTTCTATATCAGTTCTTAATAATCTTGATGTATAGCCTTTTATACTTGTTAAAGGAGTTCTTAATTCATGACTTACAGTATCAACTAAATTAGAACGAAAATTATCGAGCAATTTAAGTTCTTTATTCTTTTCTTTCAATTTTTTATAAGTTGCATTGATTTCCGAAATCATACTGTTAAATTCTTCGGACAGAAATATTATTTCACGGGGAGTGAAAATGTTAGTTAACGGATTAATCTGCTTCTTATAGTTTCCCCGCTCAACGGCAATAATACCTTTAAATAATTGCCTGATATTAAAATACAAATAATAACTGTATAAAAGAGTAAGAAACATGGTAACAGCAGCCGCTATTAAAAATGCAGCCAAAATTTTCAATCTTGCTTTATTTATGGTTGACTTTGTTAATTGCTCTGACGTATTTACTATGATAATTAACCCGATATCATCCATTTTTAAATAAATTCTGGGTTGATTTTTTATTTCATCAAATCGTGTTGCTATATTATTTACCAAGTTTATAGGGAGCTGCTTTATACACTTTTGAAAATCATTTTCATCATAGTTTAATGAAAATACTAATTTGCCCGTCTTATCAACTACATATATTCTTCTGTTCTTTTCTTCATTTATATTATTTAAAATATTATCTTTTATAATTTTAGTATTAACTTCAGCTTTTAAATACTTATCATCATGTATTTTTTCAATTATCCACAACTGTTCGGTGGATGAATCATATATAATTCTTTTTTCTTTATCAAAATCAACATGTTCAGACGGTCTTATTATCTCAAAATTCTTAAACACATATGAATGGATGGCTAAATCTTTTAAAAACTGATTTTGTTGAGATTCTGACGGCATATGCCTAATGGAAATAACTATTTCTTCCAGCCTTCTTTGGTCTGCATTCATAACCGAAAATATATTATTTTCAATAACCTTTGCAAACATTTGAGCTGAATTGCCCAATTCTTTTCTTAATGAATGCTGGCTTACATTATTTATAACAAACCAAGAAATTACAGAAGGAACTAAAACCCCGATAAGAGAAATTATAATAATTTGTTCTACGATTTTTAACCTTTTAAACTTCATTATAAAACCTCTTAATCATCATCGGAAGCTATAGGGGTAAGTTTATATCCGACATTTGTAACAGTATGAAGATATTGAGGCATTTTGGGATTAATCTCTATTTTTTGCCTTAACCCGCCTACATGAACTCTGAGCATTCTTACATCGTCATCCGAATTATATCCCCATACTTCATTAAGCAATGTGGCAAGTGTAACGGAATTATTAAAATGCTGCATTAGACAATAAAGAATTTCAAACTCCGTGGGGGTCAGTTTTATATGTTTTTTATTAATTTCTGTTTCCAAAGTATCCGGAAATAATTCTATATCCCCCACTTTTAATATTTCCTGTGCCGAATTTTGTGTTTTAACAGCGGGACTTCTTCTGACTAACGCTCTTACTCTTAACAAAACTTCCTGTATATCAAAGGGTTTTACTATATAATCATCGGCTCCCGAGTTAAACCCTTGAGTCTTATCATTTATTGTACCCTTTGCGGTAAGCATTAAAATTGGAATGTCAGGCTTAGACTTACGAATATTTTCACAAACCTCAAATCCGTTCATTTTGGGCATCATTACATCAAGCAAAATTAAATCATAATTTCCGGTTAAAGATTTTTGAAGTGCTTCTTCTCCGTCTTTTGCAGTGTCCGTTTCATATCCGCTGTGGCTTAAATCAAATTCCAACAGCTCTCTGATTTCTTTATCATCATCTGCAATTAATAATCTTTGTGCCAAATTTATCCCTCTTTTTTTGCTTATATTTATTGTTATTATTGCATATTATTTATGTTTATACAATGAAATTATCTGCCCTTTATTTTATCTCGTAATATTTTAAATTTAACTTCCTCTTATTATATGATGAAATAAAATAAAGAATTAAGTATAATTTCAAAAGTAAAGAGATAAACATAAGGTAAAATATGCTGCCAATAGTAACAACGGAACAATCTTCATTATGTTTTGCGGAAATATTTCAAGATGTTCATTCTTGGCGAAAAAAAATGATTCATTATATTAAAGATGAAAATCCCGAAATAAATTCGGCAATAATAGAAGCTGCTCAAAATACCGACTTAGACCCCAAAGCTGTTGCTCTCGGCGCTTACATGACTTATATCCTCCTTGAAACTGCCATGAAGGAAGAACAAGGTCAGCAGGTTTTTTCTATTGATAAATAATTATTCAATAATTTTTACTTTATAAATTTCTATATTCTCTTGATTCATCAGTTTTTTCTGATTTTCCGTCGTATTTTTTACGGCAAAAATCCACCCGTTTTGAGAATTAACAAAAAGAAAAAACGCAGCTTCACTTTCAACTATCCTTAACGGATTATCTATTATTAATTCCCCTTTGTTTGACAGTTCAAAAATAGTGAAGGATAAAGGATTGGATATGCTGCTGTCAATATATGCATCAAATTTTATTTTATTTATCTTGGATGTATCTTTTATAACATCTTGATTTTTGTATGTTACAAGGTTTTTATATAAATATGTAATGATATCTTCAAGGTTAGAATGTTTCATTTTTAATCACATCAATAAAATCATTAACCAAATTTTCGTTCCAGCGTTTGCCCGCTTCATCACGAATAATTTTAATTATCTCGTCAATAGCGTAAGCATGTCTGTAGGGTCTGTCTTGGGTCATGGCATAAAAAGAATCAACCAAAAGTACAATCTGGGACATAATCGGAATTTCCACACCCGATTTATTTCCGGGATATCCGTGTCCGTCCCAATTTTCATGATGATTCTCTATTATCGGAATAATATCTTGAATATTGGAAATCGGTTTTAAGATTTCTCTTGCAGCTATTACGGGATGCTGCCTTATAATTTTTTGTTCTTCTTCGGTTAACGGCCCTTTTTTATTAAATATCTCTTCCGGAATCATAATATTTCCAATGTCATACAATAATATAGCAAGCTGCAGTTTATCTATTTCTTCTTTAGATAAATCAATGCGTTTTGCAAGCATTACGGCAAGCAGAATTTTTGATTTTGTTGTGCCTGATTTATACATTCTGTTATAAGTTTGTGAAATAATATCCGCAACGGAATATAAAATATCAGTGGAATTTTGTTCTTTATTTTTGATTTCTTCCAATTTTTTAGAAAGAGAATCGGAAATATTTTCATCCACGGGAATGCGTTTTTTTGCAAGGATGTCTAAGAAAGTTTCAATAGCTGTTGTCTGCCAGTTAATATCTTTTTCCATCGGCGCAAGCTGAACTCTGTTTCTGCCTTTTAGTTTTGCTTTATACATAGCTTGGTCGGCAATTTCAACAAGCTCATCAATTCTGTCTGAATGTTCAAGGAAAGTTGCAACTCCTATACTTGCAGTAATACCGCCTATAGTATCAAGCACTTGATTTTCTATTGATTTTCTGATTCTTTCGGCTGCTATAACCGCACCTTTTGAGTCAACCCCCGGTAATAATAAATTAAATTCTTCACCGCCTATTCTGGCAGGAATATCTATTGAACGGGCTTCTTTTTTTAAAACATTTGATATTGTCTTTATTGCCAAATCTCCGTATTGATGACCGTATGTATCGTTTATCTTCTTAAGAAAATCTAAATCCATGGAAATTAAAGAAAAAGGTTGTTTTAATCTTAAAGACCTTTCCGCTTCTTTTACTATATTATCTTCAAAGTATCTTCTGTTATATAAACCGGTTAACGGGTCTGTTATTGCTTGTTTCTTAACTTCTTCAAACAATCCCGCAACAGTTATTGCAAGTTCTATTTGATTAGCAAATAAAGATAAAAAGTTTACTTCCGTATCTCCCACACCGTTTCTGTCCGATGATACAAATACACAGCCGAAATTTTCTTTTCCTTTGTGTAGAGGTACAATTATTAATGTTTTTGAACTCATTGAGGACACTAATTCGTCTGTTTGTTCTTTTGTTAAATCAGGATAAAACATTTTTAATATGCCCGAAATATCGGGGGTGGAAAATATATTTCTTTCATTTATTGACTTAGCAACCAGTGAATTTTCCAAATAGGGTAATTTATAAGAATCTTGTGTTTGATTAATTATTTCATATATTTTATTAAAAATTGGACTTGAAGAACATGCTTTAATCTCAAAAAAGGGATTTAATGACGTTTCGTTTTCCAGTTTTAATATTGCTGCAAAATTGTATCCCATATCTTCGTGCAATATGCTGACAATTTTATCAAGCATATTAGATAATGGCTGCGAAGAATTCATCATTTCCCATACGCTGTTTAGGGTTAATATTGTTTGATTAGCCTGTTCAAGTTCTTTGGTTCTTGCAGCTATTTCTTCTTCCAATGCAATATTTTTCGCATATACATCCGCAAAGTCCTTACCCTGCATGTATATTGAACCGTCAAGTTTATTTATTTTTCCTAATAAATCTTTAAACCCTGAAAATAGACTCACTTTTATATCCAAGAATATTAGTAATGATAATAAGTATTATATACCCTTTTTTAAATTATTGTAATACTTTTTTAATAATATTTATAATTTTTTCAGGTTCAATTGTAAACTTGCAAGAATTGATTTTAGTTTTATTTTTGCAATGCTTTGACATACAAGGAGCGCAATTTATATCCGCAGAAACACTGTAATAATTTTCTCCGAAAGGAGCGGTGCGGTTTTTGGATGTGGCAAAAAATAAAGTTATAATACTTCTGCAGTTTGATGCCCAAGCTATATTAGAACTTCCCGAATCCGGACTCACCGTTAAATCAGTATTTTTATATATGTATGTTAAATCCTCTAAGGAGGTTTTTCCCGTCAAGTTAATTATATCGGCATTCGGGCATTTTTCCGTAATTTTATTAATTGTTTCTTTTTCTTTTTCTCCCGCAGTTAAGATTATATTATATTTACCGCTTAATTCATTTATTATTTTACTCCAGCCTTCTATTGTCCAATGCTTATTTTCCCAAGTGGTTGCAGGTGATAATACTATTGTTTTCCTTGTTTTATCAAGATTATTTATAATTTCTTTTATATTTTCGGAAATTTTATCCGAGAAATCAGGTATAACAAAATTTATTTCCAAATCCTTACATCCTAAATATTTTGCTATTTCCATATTTCTGTAAACCACGTGAAAATTAATATCAAAAAACTTTTTACCTGTTTTAACGGTTTCGTTTTTAAATAAATATGAAAACTCCCTGCCTCCATCCAATGCAATTTTTCTTTTTGCTCCTGAAAATCCCATTATAACGGCACTTTTTAACAATTGCTGTGTATCTATTACAACATCATACTGTTCTTTTCTTATTTCATTTATAATTTTTTTATACTGTTGGAATCTGTTTTTTCTTTCAATAACATACACATTATTGATTAAAGGATTACCAATAACAAAAGCACTTGCTTTATCTTCAACAACCCAATCTATTTTTGCTTCGGGATATTGTTTTCTTAAAGTATTTAATAACGGCAATGTGTGTATAGTATCCCCGATTGCACTTAATCTGATTATTAATATTTTTTTTATATTATTAGTTGTCACATTATTTCCTTTTGTATTAGTATATCAGAAATTTATATTAGAAATTATTAAAAAAATACAATAAAAGTTTACATTTGAAACAATTTTTTAAACTTTTTGGGGGAATGATTTTTTAAAAAAATTTATTATTATAATTGTGTCAAAAGGAAATTATAAAATATTAATTTAAAGACTATTTAGGACATTTATATGAAAAATAAAAGAGATGACGAAATAAGAGAATCGATAAATGTATGTAAAATGAAACTTCATACAATAATGCCCCACCTAAGTGACGAAAAACCCGCATTAAATGAGACATTTAACAGATTGCTTATTGAGAAAGCCGTTTTACGTGATAAATTAATGAAAAAAAGTACTGTTTCTTTCCTTTCAAAAATTGTAAGAAAAATTAAATCCGATGACGGAAAATTAATTTGTGATTACTTTAAATCATAATAATATTTTTAAAACAAGATTTATGATAAAATTAGAAGTAGTATCTAAAAGACATTTAGATATAAAAATTAAAATGAAAGTAAAAAATGATTAATTTTTTAGGGCTTTGTGTACAAAATTTTATAACAACAATAAAATACATTTTAGGCGGAAATGTAAAATGGAAAAGTATACTTTCCCAAGCTGCCATGATAAGTTATGATTCATTGCCTTTAGCATTGAGCATAGTATTTATAGCAGCAGTAATAATAGCACTTCAAGTATCAAAGCAATTTTTGATGAGCGGAGCCGAAAGTTACGTAGGAGGATTTTTAGCGGTTGCATTGATAAGAGAGCTTGCGCCGGGATTTGCCGCTCTGGCATTAAGTGCGAGAGCCGGAACCGCTATAAGCGCAGAAGTAGCAAATATGCAGGTTACTTCTCAGGTTGATGCGATAAAAACGTTAAAAGTTAATCCTATCGGATATTACTTTGCCCCGAGAATAATAGCAGGTGCAATAACGGTTCCTTGTGTTGTTATTCTTGCCGAATTATTCGGTATTTTAGGCGGTATGATTATATCATACGGCACAATAGGACTCCATCCTAACAGATATATGACCTCAGTTTGGTTATGGCTTAATACGAGAGATATATATATCAGTATTTTAAAAGGAATGGTTTTCGGAATAATAATTCCTCTTATATGTGCGACTCAAGGTTATACAACAACGGGAGGCGCCAAAGGGGTTGGAATTTCAACCACTAAAGCGGCTATTAATTCAACTGTTTTCTTATTATCCGCAGATTTAATTATAACAATATTATTTTATGTAAATAATAACTAAAAATACCCGTTGTTTGAACGGGTATTTTTATAATTATTAACCTTTCGTATGAAATTCAATAAGCCTGTAACATTATCGAATCTGGAATTAAGCGCCGTAAGGTTTTAAAGATTCCTTAAATATAGATTTTACAGTGTCTTTTGAACCTTCAACCGGAGCAATGGCTAATAAGCCTGAGAGTGAAGGAGTTTCAAAAGTGAGATTAACCAAGTTATCTATATCGGCTTCAGAAAATCCTTCATCTTGAAGTTTTTTGGTAATTCCTACAGAGAAGAGCCATTCTTCAACTTTTTTAGCCGCATACTCTGCTTCATCCGGTGTACCTTTTAAATCCGGAATTATTGATTGAAATAACGAAGCTAAAGTTTTTGCTTTTGCGGGATAGATATACTTAATTACCGCCGGTAAAATCATTGCAAGTCCTAATCCGTGAGCAAGTTTTGGTTTAACGCCGCTTAAAGGATGTTCCAATGCGTGGGTAAAGTGGAGTAATCCGTTATCAAAACTTACCCCGCCTAATATTGAAGCATACAACAAGAAATATCTTGCTTCTTTATTTTGAGGGTCTTTATTAATAACAGGTAAGTATTTTGCCACCAGTTCAATACATTCTTTTGCCGTTGAGATTGAATAAGGAGAAGCAACTTTTGTTGTTGCGGCTTCTACCGAGTGATTAACGGCATCTATTGAAACATATATAGTTTGTTCCAAAGAGAGATTCATCATTAATCCAGGGTCGTCAAAAGAATATGAAGGGTAAATACAATCGTAAGCAATTGCGGGTTTATAGTGAGTTTCGGGAATCGTTACAACCGCAAATCTGTTGGTTTCCGTACCTGTACCGTGTGTTAAATTAACCGCAATAATAGGAACCGCTTTTTCAGGAATAAATTTAAATTGATAAATATCTCTTGCGCTGACTCCTTCATTTGCCAAAATGATAGCTGCTGATTTTGCCGCATCGATTGGTGAACCGCCGCCTATTCCCATTACGGCTTTAGCACCGAATTCTCTGCCGAGTTTAGCTGCCGCATCTACCGCATCCGCTGTAGGATTGGGGGTTACTTCGGCATAATTTAAGTATTCTATATTGTTATTTTTTAATGCTTTTTCTATAACATCCCATGCTCCTGAACTTTTGTATGCATTTCTGCCGGATACAACCAAGATTTTGTCTATTCCTTTTGATTTCATATCTTTTGCCGCTTCATCCATTTTATTTATAGCGCCAAATCCGAAATAAACGTTAGGTTTCAACCTAAGCTCAATAACCTGATTAATGTCTGTATCACTTTTCCACATATATAAAAACTC
The DNA here is from genome assembly GCA_947589115.1 of Candidatus Gastranaerophilales bacterium. Lineage (GTDB taxonomy): Bacteria > Cyanobacteriota > Vampirovibrionia > Gastranaerophilales > Gastranaerophilaceae > Avigastranaerophilus. The sequence continues at coordinate 17,636 of CANPZP010000028.1, forward strand.
CTTTCTTAGACATGTGATTATACAATATTTATTCGGATTTTTGCAATATTTTTCCGATAAATTATGCTTTATCCAGTCCGGACAAAAATTTAGTATATATGTCATCAGGCATTTTTCTGAAAAGTTTACCCGTTTTTGAATCCACAACAACAATAGTGGAATGTGCAACAACTCTAAGTATATTTGATGCTTCTTCAAAAACTTTATGTTCAAAAGTAATACTTAAAGGTTTAATTTCGGTAATTTTAGATATAATGATAATTCTTTCATTCATTTTAGCGGAAGATTTATATCTGATATTAAGTTCAACTACGGGGAATATTATATTATTTTTTTCAAGACGGCTTAGTTCAAGCCCTAATTTTTCAACCAATTCAACACGGGCAGCTTCAAACCATTTTGTATATGCACCATGCCATACAACACCGTATGAATCGGTATCACTGTATAAAACACGTATTTTTTGAATATATTCCAAAACTAATCTCCGATTAAGTAAATAAGTCCTGAATTTTTTCCTGAATTTCTTCAGGGTCCATTTCCTGCGTATAATTATTAATATCAAGAGCTATTTGATAAAGTTTGGCAGCTTCAACTTTATCACCTGTAATAGCTATAGAACGAGCTAAATTGTAATTGGCGAGTGCATAATTGGGATTCGACCTTCTTGCCGCTTCAAATAACTCTATGGCTTTTTTAACTCTTCCTAAATCGTCAAGATATATAACCCCAAGATTATTATATGCTATATCATAAGTGTTATCGTATTTAATAGCTTTTTCATATTCTTTAATCGCTTCTTCAAGATTGCCTTTTCCCCAATATAAATACCCTAAATTACAGTGTAATCTTGCATTATAAGGAGAAGCTTGCAGTGCTTTTTTATATACAATCAAAGCATTATCATATGAACCCTTTTCGAAAAATACATTTCCTAAATTTAAGTAAATATCAATATCTAAAGGATTCAAATTGTAAGCATTTTGATAAGAAGAAATAGAAGCATCTAAATCTTTGGTATTTTCCTGAAAAATAAAACCTAAGGTTTGAGCGACAATACTTGTCCATTGCGGATTCGGATTTAGTGTAACAGCTGTTTGATAATGTTCAATAGCTTCTTCAATTTCATTTCCCAAATATAGATATTGAGCGAGTTTACAATGAAAATCCGCATAATCGGGTTTTAATTCAATAAGTTTTCTGCAAACGGATATAGCATTTTCATAATCTCTTTGTTCTTCATATACCTGACATAAGTAATAATAAGCTCTCCAATTAAGACTATCAAGCCATATTGCCATTTTATATTCACATATTGCATCATCAAAACGCTGGAGTTCAAAATATATTCTGCCCAGACTTATATATAATTCAATATTTCCCGGCATTTTATCAATTGTTTCACGATACATATCAAGAACTTTTTCATTAAATCCGGTTGTAAATATTATAAATGATGTTTTTAAAAATACGGGAATAATTTTTATTCTGTATGAAATTCCTCGTATTACTTCTTTTAATGCATGTTTATCAAAAGGAAGGGTTAAGAATGACAACAATAAATTAGAATAATTTTTAAATTTATTTTCCCGTTTAAGGATTGAATTTAATGCATATAATAAACAATAAGCTCTTGAAGAGGTAAATGGTGATACCGATACGGCTTTATGAGCATTTTCAACCGCTTCAATATAATCCCCTTTTCTCATTGAAATTTCTGCGAGCATAAAATATGCTTCGGCAAGCTTAGAATTATGTTCCAGAGCCAGTTTAAAATAATTTATTGCTTTATCCAGCTCTCTTTTATAATAGAAAGCCATACCTATTTTAAAATATATTTCGGAAGAATCCATACAGGATTCAAGCGCAAGCTGATACTCCGTAATGGCTTCGTCGGCATATTGCTGTACCTGATGAATATCCAAATGCCATTCCATATATAAATCACCGAGTTTAATATGTAATTCGGCATTATCATTATCTTCGGATATTGCACTTTGACAAGTTTCTATTGCCTTTTGAATATTGCCGGACTTCTGAAATTTTTCTATATCTTTTTTTAATTTTTTTTGTTTTAGATTTAATTTATTCATAGTTTTAAGTTAATTTTATCACAACTTTATAGTATTGTTCAATTGAAATAAATTATAAATTAAGAGTTTAGAGCCTCAAGGAATTTCTTCGGAGCTAAAACGCATAGTACGCTTGGAGTTGCAAAATACTTTTCTGCCGCAGATATTAAATCTTCTTTTGTTACCGATTTAATTCCGTTAATAAGTTTTTCTTCAAAATCATAACCCAGATTTAATAATTCATAATAACCAATCAAAGATGCTTCCGACAAATTTGTTTCCGTATAAAACTGTCTTTTGCCTATGGCATTATTTTTTGCATTTTCAAGCTCTTCATCGGAGATAAGTTCTTTCATGATTTTATTAATTTCGATTTTAAAGCCTTCAGTCGAGGTTTTAATATTTTTAGGCTCTGTAGCAATATAAACAAAGAAATTACCGCAAAGAGTAAACGGTTCATAAACACTTCTTACGGTATATGCAAGCCCTTGTTTTTCTCTCAGTTCAAGAAACAGCCTTGAGGAAAGTCCTGATGAACCTAAAATAGTATTTAATAATAGTATTGCGGAGTAATCTTCAGAATAAACCGAGGGAAAAATCCAGCCTTGAAAAATTTGAGCCTGATTTGCATCTTCTTTTTCCACCGTAGTTATAATATTATTTTTTAATATTTCAGGTTTTTTCCTGATATCTGTTTCATTTTTTACGGTTAAATTTTTAAAATGTGCTTCTAAGAGTTCAACAGCTTTGTTTTTATCTAAATCTCCCACCAGTGAAATGTTTTTAGGCGCTGAGTATTTAATTTTTTCGCAGATATTTATAAGGTCATCCTTTGTAATTGTATCAATAATGCTTAATATTTCATCTCTACCCGTTCCGTAAGAATGATTTTTAAATATAGTTCTGTAATATTCATCTTGGGCTTTAATTTTAGCGGAATCTAAATCAGCCTGAAATTCTCCTTTGATTTTAAAGATTTCTTTTTCCATATCATCAAACGTGGAATTTTCAATGATATCCTGCATTATTTCCAACCCCAAGTTTACGTCTTCATTAAGACAAAGAAGTTTAAATCTGATATAATCAGCTTTTTTATCCACGCTTAAATCAATGGCATTTTCATCAAGAATATTGGCAATATCTTCTGAAGATTTGGTTTTTGTGCCTTTGAGAAATAATCTTGAAAGTAAATAATAAATACCTGCTTTTTCCTCATCTTGATTTAATTTAACGTATAATAAAACAGCAGTTCTGGGGGTATTATTATTTTTTTTGATTATTGTGGTTATTCCGTTAGTAAGTGTGTATTTTTCCATAAATATTCCTTTATTATTTTTTAAATGATTCAGGCATTAAAATTGAAATAACGGCATTATTAATGTTTAAATATCCGTCTATGGCATTTTTAATATCATCAAGTGTAATTGAATCAATTATTTTAACATATTCTTCAACGCATTCAAGATTATTACAAACAGTCATATAATATCCTATAGTATCAGCAATATCAGAAACAGTTTCCGAGTTTTCCGCAAATGAGGCTTTAAGTTTTTTCTTAGCTTTTTTAAGTTCCTGTTCATTTACACCGTTTTGAGATAAAATTTCAATCTGTTTTTTAATAAGTTCGACGGCTTCATTTTTATATTCGGGTTTAAAATTAGCTTGAATAAAGAAATTCCCACCGTCTTTAAAGGAATAATAATCAGTTGAAACCAAATTAAATATAGAATTTTGCGTTTTTTCAATAAGTTGTTGATAAAGTCTTGAGCTTGTACCTTCACCTAAGATTAAAGCAATCATTTCTAAGATGGTATTATCTTTAATATTAACAGCAAGAGGTCCGAGCCATCCGAACATAATGAATCCCGTATTTATTTGTGAATAATTTTCCACCGTTTTTAAAGAACTTACCGGAGAATCAATTTTGTATGTTTTTTTAACGGAATTTTTACGATTTTTAAAATCAAATTCTTTAATAACTAAGGGTATAACTTCGTCAGGATTCAAGTCCCCTGCAATTATGGTTGTAATATTTTCGGGAGTATAATGAGTTTTATAATAATCAAGCACCGCTTCTCTTGTAACCTGTGATATTATTTGTTCATTACCTATTACGTCACGTTTATAAGGATGGGAAGTATACATTTGATAATTTAAGTTATTATAAACACTTGTCCAGGGCTGGTCTTTTCTCATTCTGATTTCTTCGATAACAACATGGCGCTCTCTTTTTTCTTTAACGTTAGGACTGTTAATATCAAAAGGCGCACCTATTTCATTATCAGGCACGACAGGATTAAGCATCATATCGGCGTGTAAATTTAAAGTATCTTTAAAATTTTTATCGTCTACACCTTTAGGGATTGTAACATAATAAAAAGTATAATCCTTCCAGGTAGCGGCATTAACTATTGCACCTCTTGCTTCCAAGATTCTGTCAAATTCACCCGCTTTATGATTAATTGTTCCTTTAAACATAAGATGTTCAAGAAAATGAGATATACCGTTATTTTCATCATTTTCATTTATTGAACCTGTTTTTACCCAGCTGCTTATATTAATTAAAGCACCTTTTTTATACGCAAAAACAATCTTATGTCCGCATTCTCTTTCGTATATTTCTACAGGTTTTTCCAAATAAGGATATAGCACCTGTGTTTTTTTTATTTGCTCCATATATAACCTCAAATACTTTTTTTAATATTTTATCAGATTTTGTTATAAAATCATAATATTAATACGCAACTTTTTTTATGTTTAGTTTTAAAATAAACATAAAAAGTAAAAGAAGGACGTTTCATGAACATTTCACCGGTATCATTCGGATCATTATTAGTATGCCACATAAAAGACGGAAAATCGCATGCTCCAATTCCAAACTTGGTAAAATTATCATTTAATCATAATAAAAGTTTAAACAGATATACACTTAATCCGACAAAGGAATATCCGGAAGAGATTGACGGTACAATACATAATGCTAATAAAATTTTTGCAAAAAAATTAGATGAAGAATATTCGAAATACCTGCCAAAAGGTTCAAAAAATGTATATATTACGGAAGTAAAAGCATCAATTAACCCCAGAGAATCAGAAACAAGATACTTCATAACTGCCGCAACCAATAAGGATGAAAAACGCATCCATGAAGTACTATCAAAAAGCAATCAATTTATTGTCGGCAAATTTAATGACAGGAAATAATATACTTATTAAGATTATATAAAGGCACAATAATTGTGTGTTAAACTAAAATATGGGATAGTTAACAGGCAGGAGAAAAGATTATGATTCCAATTTTAGATTCAAAACGTCAATATGCAAAAATAGGAAAAGAGATTGAAAAAGAAGTTATAGAAGTATTAGCTTCCGGTTCATATATATTAGGAAAGCATAATAAAGCTTTTCAAACGGAGTTTTCAGATTTTGTAGGTTCAAAATATTCAGTAGGATTAAATTCCGGGACTGATGCATTGCATCTGGCATTAAGAGCATTAGATATAGGTAAGGGCGATGAAGTAATAACCACGGCATTTACATTTGTTGCAACAGCGAGTGCCATAGGCTTAGCAGGCGCTACTCCGGTGTTTGTTGATATTAATCCTGATACGTTTAATATCGATGCTGATAAAATTGAAGCTAAAATAACATCAAAAACAAAAGCAATAATTCCCGTACATTTATACGGTCAGCCTGCCGAAATGGATAAAATAATGGATATAGCAAAACGTCATAACTTAAAGGTTGTAGAAGATTGCTGTCAGGCTATTGGTGCGGAATTTAAAGGACAGAAAGTAGGTACGTTCGGTGACTTCGGATGTTTCAGTTTTTATCCCACCAAAAATCTCGGCGGAATGGGTGACGGCGGAATGATTACTTGTAACGACGAAACGCTTTATAACAGAGTTTTAGCACTCAGAAACCATGGCGGAGCTATAAGATACTACCATGATGAATTAGGTGTAAACTCAAGATTAGATGAAATTCAAGCAGCTATATTGAGAGTAAAACTCAATTATATTAACGAATGGAATGAAAAAAGAAGAGAAAATGCATACAGATATAATGAAATGTTTGCAAAATATCCCGAAATTAAAACACCTAAAGAAGTACATGATTCGTATTGCGTATACCATCAATATACAATCAGAATTGAAAACAGAGATGAAGTTCATAAACTGCTTCAAGAAAAGGGAATCGGTGC
>CANPZP010000029.1 GCA_947589115.1 Candidatus Gastranaerophilales bacterium
CTTATGCTAATTAATTTAATAAAAGAAATGAATTTCGAATTTTAGGATTTATCTGAAAATTGGTAAGATGCTGAAACAAGTTCAGCATGACAGAAAATTTAAAAAAATTAGAAAGAAGAAAAAATAAATAAAAAAAATGAAATTCTCAGTTCAGCATGACAATATTGTGTCACCCTGAATTTATTTCAGGGTCTTACCAATGTTCGAATAAGTTTACAGGTCGGATTTGGGCAAATCAGCCGATATTTCAGGGTCTGATGTCTTTCGTATGTTATAATGAAACAATGGACAAAACTTATGCTAATTAATTTAATAAAAGAAATGAATTTCGAATTTAAGGACTTATCTGAAAATTGGTAAGATGCTGAAACAAGTTCAGCATGACAAAGAGGGGAATCTCAAAACAACATTATGATTTTCAAAATGACATTATGATTTTCAAAAAACATTATGGATTAAATAAAAAAATAAAATTTTCGGCTTGGTATTTGTTTGGCTTTTACATAACTGTACTTTGATATTGTTTTTGTAAAAAATTGGCAATCGTTGTTTATTTGTTGTAGAATATATATTGAACAGCAGATTGGGGTTAAGACATGACGGTACAAACAAATAATTATGATGCAAGTAATATAAGGGTGTTAGAAGGCTTAGAAGCAGTACGTTTAAGACCCGGGATGTATATAGGGTCTACAAGCCAAAGAGGACTTCATCACTGTGTATATGAAATAGTTGATAATTCAATAGATGAGTCCTTGGCGGGGTATTGTAAGCATATTAAAGTTACTATTAATAGGGATGAAAGTGTTACCGTAGAAGATGACGGAAGAGGTATTCCTGTTGATATTAAGCCTGAAAGCGGTAAATCAGCTTTGGAAATAGTACATACAGTGCTGCATGCCGGAGGAAAATTCGGTGACGGAGGATATAAAGTATCCGGCGGACTTCACGGAGTAGGTGCTTCGGTTGTTAATGCTCTATCCGAAAAAATGGTTGTTGAAGTGGCAAGGGACGGATATGTTCATCGTCAGGAATATATGAGAGGTGAACCTACAGGCCCCGTTGAAAAAATTAAAGAAACCGAAAAAACCGGAACTAAATCAACTTTCTGGCCTGACCCTGAAATATTTAAAGAAACTACCGTTATGGACAGGGATGTTATTTCCAACAGGTTGAGAGAAATGGCATTCTTAAATAAAGGGTTAAGAATTACTTTTATCGATGCTAAAACTGACAAGTCCGAAGAATTTTATTATGAAGGCGGTATAGGCAGTTATGTTGAATTTCTTAACAAAAATAAAAATGTTATGTTTGAAAAACCTGTTTATATGGATAAAACTATTGACGGTATTGCAGTTGAGATTGCACTCCAATATACAGATGCTTATAATGAATCTGTTTTGAGTTTTGCAAATAATATTAATACCCACCAGGGCGGAACCCATTTAACGGGTTTCAGAAATGCTATCACAAGGGTTTTAAATGATTATGCAAGAAAAAATAATTTATTAAAAGATTCTGACCCGAATGTTACGGGAGATGATGTAAGAGAAGGTTTAACGGCTATTGTCAGTGTTAAATTGAGCGAGCCGCAGTTTGAAGGACAGACAAAAGAAAAATTAGGCAACACCGAAGCTCAAAGTGCAGTTAATGATGTTGTAAGAGAAAAGTTTCAGGAATGGCTTGAGTTTAATCCTAAATCCGCTAAGCTGATTATTGAAAAAATATTGCAGGCTCAAAGAGCTAGAGAGGCTGCCAGAAAAGCAAGAGATTTAACAAGAAGAAAATCAGTGCTTGAAAATTCAACACTGCCGGGAAAATTGGCAGACTGTTCAAACAGAGAACCTGAAAAATGTGAGTTATATATAGTTGAGGGTGATTCTGCGGGCGGTAGTGCTAAACAGGGCAGAAACAGAATGTTTCAGGCTATTTTACCTCTTCGAGGTAAAATACTTAACGTTGAAAGAGCCAGACTGGATAAAATCTATGCCAATAATGAAATTCAGTCGCTTATTCAAGCAATCGGAATAAATATAAGTAAAAATGAAGATGATGTTAATATAGAAAAACTCCGCTATCATAAAATAATATTTATGACGGATGCCGATGTTGACGGTGCGCATATCAGAACTTTATTATTAACTTTCTTTTTCAGGTATGCTAAGCCGCTTATTGATAACGGTTATATTTATATCGCTCAGCCGCCTTTATATAAGCTTACCATAGGTAAAAATTCGGAATATTTATATGATGACCGTGCTTTAGATAAAACTTTAAGAGAAAGAGGAACTTTAGGACTTGCTTTATGCGATAATTCCAAAGATAAAGTATGCTCTAACGAAGCATTGGTAACTTTAATAGGTAATATGTCAGGTTATTATAATTCATTTAACAGCCCCATAATAAATGCTGTTCCTTCCGTTGTTGTAAGAGGATTAGTAAGATCTGAAATTACGGCTGAAGATTTTGATAATAAAGAAAGAATGGAAAATATTGTTGCTTATTTACAGCACTATGTTAAAGACCATGCTGAAAACTACGGTATTGTAGAAGCAAAGGATTATATTGTTTCGCTTAAATATAATTCCGAAACGGATAAATATTCCATTAAAGTTGAATTAGGCGAAGGAATAGATGCCGTATCCGTTACTCAGAACTTTATTAAATCTTCCGAATATTCGAGAATAAAATCAACTTATCCGTTAATAAGAGAATTTTTGTTTGAAGAAGAAAAATCCTTATTTTTAAATACCGGAAGTGAAGATTTAACGGTAAATTCATTTGCCGAGCTGCAGAGAATTATTGAAGAACGAGGCAAAAAAGGTGTGGGAATCCAAAGATTCAAGGGGCTGGGTGAAATGATGCCTCAACAGCTTTGGGAAACAACTATGGACCCCGCCAACAGAACTTTATTAAAAGTGACTATTGAAGATGCCATGCTCGCTGATCAGCTATTTGATGTTCTTATGGGAGATAATGTCGAGCCAAGACGTGAATTTATTGAATCGAATGCTGTTTACGCTACTAATATTGATACTTAATGTTACTGTGAGGTAGTTTTGTAGTGGGTTTAATAATCAAGCTGCTAAAACTTAAAATAACTAAGGCTGTTTTTTTGTTACTTATGATTGCCTTGATTGCTTCTCTTTATTTTTATAAGGATTGGTACATAAGACAGTATCATAAATGTGTCGGTTTTTATTTTGTTAATAAGGGTGATAATGAGTTTAAAAAAAGAAGATATCAAAAAGCAATTGATTATTATAGGGCGGCGTTATCGCATTATCCGGGGCATTCGGGTGCCAGCTGTAATTTAGGTAATATTTATGTCAGCTTTGAAAACTATTCCCAAGCGGTTGATGCTTATGAAAATGCTTTGAAATATAATCCTGATTTTGTCGGATGCAGAATGGATTTGGGTATTATTCTTGCCGAAAAAATGGCTGATTATGATAAGGCTATTCAGGAGTACGGCAGGGTTATTGATTCTAAACAATTAGCACTGCATATTCCTTTTGTTTATAATAATAAGAAAACTATTCAAATTAATAAAGGGCTTGCTTATTATAACATGGGGCTGGCTTATAGAGGTAAATCAGTATATATGGGGGATAAGACCTATTCCGCCGTTAAATATCTTAAAAAAGCTCGTGATTCTTACATGAAAGCCGAAAAATATCTTAAGAATGATTATGATAATACCTATAATTTAGCGCTTACCAATCATTTATTAGGTGATTATAATGCTGCCGCAAAAGAATATTGTAATGCAATAAACATTGACCCGCTCAGATATGAAGCACACTATAATTTCGCTTTTTTACTGCGCTCTATGAACAGAAATAAAGAGGCGCTTAATGAATTTGAAAAAACCACCTTACTTTTAAGTGACGGGGATAATCATGAAAAAAATAAATATATTTTTGGTATTATAAGAGAAATAAACAGAAGAATCCTTAATGAAGGTAATCTTTCTTACCTTAAAAACAGGGTGGATTTTACTTCTCTTTCTCAGAAAGATATTGTTTATAAAAACGGAAAAGTACTTTCCTCTCAACAAAAAGAATTAAATTTAAATAAACTCTTAAAATGTACTTATAATAAAGAATTTGACGGCATATAATGAGAAATTTAAAAAATGAAATAGAATTTTTAAATAAATTATCAAATATATTATCGGGGCAAATATCTCCGATTACTACTATTAGTGCCGTTAATAAACTGTTTAAACAGCATCTTGAAATTAATGATACCGAGTTTATTATGTGGGATAACAACAATATGCTCTTAAAAGATTTTATCCGAGATAATAACTTCTATAATGATGAGATGCTTGCTAAAGAGATTAATAATATCTATACCGATTTATCCGAATCAAAAGGAAAAAGTTTTTATTTTAATGATTCTTTGTTTGACTGTGATTTCAATACGGAACAGGAATATCTTATTAAAGAATTAATTGTGGATGATAATATACTTATTTTTCCTTTAATCTCAAACGAAGAAGTTTTCGGACTTATGAGAATCAGTTTGGATAGGAAGGTTATTAAAAAAGATTTTTTTGAATTATTAAATATATCATCAAAATTAATTTCAGGCGCAATAATAAATTATAATTTGAATGAACAAATGGAAATAAGTCTGAATTTTTACAAGGCAATGAAAGATATTGCAAAAATTATTGAAAGCCAGTATGAACTTTCTTATATAATCCCGTTAATCGGTGAAATGATAGACAGATTTATGCATTCTCATCTTATTTATATATTTATATATCAAGAAGGCAAATATAAATTGGTTTGGCCCGGAAATTGTAAAGATAAAAAGATTTATTCTCTGTTGAAGAAAATTAATTTACATACGGATTGTATTCTGTCCGATGATTCAGCAATAGGAGTTTTCCCGTTGATAACGGAGGGTGTAATTCTTGGCGCCGTTGCGGCTTACAGTAATATAGATAAATTAAACAGACAGGATATTGACTATTTAATCCAATTAACTAAACAATCAGGATTAACAATACAAAGAGCTAATGTATATGCCGAAGTACTTAAATATGCGACTATGGATGCTTTAACGGGATTAAATAACAGGCGGCAAATGGAAGTCAGATTAAATCAAGAAACAGCTAATGCAAAAAGAAATAATATGGCTTTATGTTTGATGATGCTTGATGTTGATTATTTTAAGAAGGTTAATGATACATACGGACATACGGCAGGAGATTGCGTACTTAAAAAGGTTTCCGAAATTATTAAAAATGAAATAAGAGAGTACGATATAGCTTGCAGATACGGGGGTGAAGAATTTTTAGTTATTCTTCCTCAAACTAATACAAAAGAAGCAATATTGGTTGCTCAACGACTTCGAAAGGTTATTGAAAATTCTCAAATTGACGTAAGACAAGCCGGTGTCAAAAAAAATCCGTTACTAAATGTTACGGTTAGTATTGGAGTTTGTTCTTTTAATCCGGTTATGAATTCGGATGATTTAATACAAAAGGCGGATAAGGCTTTATATCAAGCTAAAACTACCGGAAGAAACAGGGTTATTTTTATTTGATTAGTTATCATATTTTTGATATGCTTTTTTATTAATGGGGATTAATGAATAGTTTATGAAATATTTAAAATATATTTTCGGAATTTTAACTCTTATTATCATAATTTTGGTTATGGTTTTAATTTATAATGATAAAATCAGCCGAAATTCTCCTCTGTTTTATAAACAGGGTGTTGAATTTTATAATAAAGGGGACTATCAGAATGCTTATTATAATTTCGGAAAAATAAAATGGATAAGTCCTTTATATAATATGGCAATCTATAAGCAGGCAAAAAGTGCGCAAAAAGCGGGAGATTATAAAACCGCTGTTTTAAAATACGAGTTATTCCTTGAAAAACAACCTAATTCTGTTTTTGAAAAAAATGCTAAATATAATCTTGCTAAATGTTATTTTTATTTAAAAGAATATGAAAATGCCAAAATAAGATTAGAACAATTAACTGATGAAAATAATGATTTTATTCCTCAAAAAGATTATTTTTTGGGCTTGATAGAAAAAAGTAAAGACAAAGAAAAGGCGGCGGTATACTTTTATAATTATTTAAAAAATACACAAACAGATAAAGATGTTTCAAAAGACTATGTTTTACTTGCTGCGGATGAACTTGCTTCTTTATCCGGTATTTCTTTTAATAATGATTATATTAAAACTTTGGGTATTGCATATTACGAATCTAAAAAATATGATGAAGCGCTTAAATATTTCTCTCAACTGCCTTTGGATGAATGTTGGGATTATATTGTTCTTTCTAACCATTATATGGGTAATAAACTAATAGCAAAAAAACTTATCGAAAGCGGATTAAGACAATATTCAAAAATAATTAGTCCTGAAAATTTGTATCAAATATACAATATTTTTACTTCTTATATGATGAACAGTAAGTTTAAAAACTGGCAGACTATGTATAATTTAGTTGAAGAATACGATTTAGCCGGTGAAGATTACGTTATGTATAAACTTGCAAATTTAATGGCGGTTGATAAATCCGTGTTTATTTATAAAGAGCTTTTTGAAAAGTATCCTCAAAGTAAATATGCTCCGGAATCTTTATGGAATATTTTTTGGAATTCTTATTTATCGGGAGATTTAGTTAAAGCAAGAGAATATGCATTAAATCATTTGAAATTATACCCGAATTCTAAATCTACTCCCAAAATTATGTTTTGGCTTGGAAAAATAGATTTGGCAGAAAATAAAATCTCAGATGCAAATTCAATTTTATCGAAGCTTTCACTTAAATATCCCGATAATTACTATGCTTTAAGAGCTGAAAGTATTCTTAATAAGAAAAATGATTTCTTTAAAACAAATAAAAAAAATGTTATTCCCATCCTGAAAAATCAAATAGATTTTCCTATTACCCTTTCGGAATTGGAAATAAAAGATTTAAAATTAATAAATACTTTGTTTAATATGGGTGATTATGATATATGGTTAGATGCTGATTTTAAAAATACAATAGTAGACAGCTGGTTTGAATATAAAAAAGAAAAAAAATCACGCTCCATGGTTATGGCAAGAGATTATATAAGTGATTCGGAAATAAAGCCTCCTTTAATAAGTGAAGCATATAAATTGGCTTATCCGCTTTATTATGTTGAAGAAATAAATATTGCGGGTAAAAAACTTGATATAGACCCGTTTATAATATTATCTATAATCCGAGAAGAAAGTTATTTTGATGAAAATTCGATTAGTCCGACAGGTGCAAAAGGGCTTATGCAGTTAATGCCTCAAACCGCTAATTATATGGCCTCAAAATTAAAAATGGATTCTTTTGAAGATATAAATTTTGAAAATCCGAGATTAAATTTATTTTTAGGCTGTAATTATGTGAAATATTTATATGAACGCTTTAATAACAATGATTTATATGTTATAGCGGCATATAACGGGGGTGAAGGTTCGGTTAACAAGTGGATTAAAAATATAAAAACTTCTGATATTGATGAGTTTGTTGAACGTGTTCCTTTTGATGAAACACGTAATTATATTAAAAAAGTGTTTAGAACTTACCATCTTTACAAGAAGATTTATTTATAAGTTTATTGAATTTAATTGGCAGTATACTTTAAAAGAAGCACGATATTTTACTGCCTTTTCCATCATATTTTGAAGCTTAAGTTCTCTTGCATATGCTAAAGCTTTATTATACATTTCTGATGTTAATTGAATATACTCAGGAGTGTAAATTTTATCTGATTGCATAAAATCTTCCATATACTTTCCAAAAGTCAAATATAAATCCGTTAATTGGTATTTTAATTCAAATTGTTTTGCAATCATAATTGCTTTTTCAAGATACATTTTTGCGGCAATAAAATCCTTTTTAACAGTATATATTTCGGCAATAAATTTTTGAAAATAAATACTGAAAAAGTAATTATTAATCTTAGGACTTTGCGCAATTTCCAATGACTTGACAGCAGTATTTAATGCTTTATCAAAATCACCCATATCCATATTCATTCTTATAATTAAAGCCCAAGAAAGCATTGCGCCTATTGCTACTTTCTCTTTTGCAAAATACGTTATCTCTTCATTAAAGATTTCAAGTGCTTTATCTTTGTTTCCTTCCTCTTTTAAAATATAGCCTAATATTAACTTAACTATATTTTTTAGCGAATGTTCGTTTATGTTATTTGTAAATGCGGCAAGTTCAAATAAATCCGATTTGATTCCGTCCGTTTGATTGAGCAAAACACGGTTGATAATGTTCAACAGATTCCATTGGGCAAGTATATCGGTTTCCATTTTTTTTGTCTTATATTCATTTGATATATTGTTTAGTATTTCATCTGAATTATTTATTTGTCCTGATACTGTGCATGCTGCCGCTTCCAGTATATTTACCTGTGTAATGTAGTAATCTGTTTGACAATTGTATTTTGCCATAAATTCTTTTATATTTGATAATATATCGGATATTTCTTTATTCCCTTGAATTGCATAAGCTTTTGCAAGGGTTAGTTTTGCCTCCAGCCAAGCATTAATAATTAACGGAATATATGTATTATCCTGTTGAGGCATATTTAATACCGATTCCAAATCGGGTATTAATTCTTCATTTACCGTTACCGCTATTTGTTCAGTGTTGCCTATATTTAAAAGTGCATTTAGTTTTCTTGTTTTTATTAATGATATTTCTAAATTGGAAATATTAATACTTCCGCTTAAAGAGGAGATAACTGCATCAACTGCTTCAGCAACTCCAAAGTAATTTCCGGTTAAATAACAACTCCTTACGAAATAACCTGATAAATCAATTATTTTCTTTATATTCCCTTCTTTAATATATATGTCAAGGACATTTGACAGGTATGTAACGGCCTCTTGAGGTGATTTTTCCGATAATAATTTACCTGTTTCTTCGTATATTCTTTCTTTTATACTCTCATTATCGGGTAAGTTTAATTCATCGAGAAGTTTTAAACATTGTTTTTGTGAAATTACATATAAATTTGTATCCCCGAGTTTTGAAGCTAATCTTGAAGTATTTAACCATATTTCATATTCCTCCCGCTTATTTAAAGCTTCTGAACATGAAATTAATTTCTGTAAGTTGCTTGAAAGTATTAAAGATTTTAATACGTTGTATAATCTTTGAGTATTTTCTTTATACAAAGAGTCTGATTTTGCTTCTTTATATATTATTTTCCACAGGGTTAAACTTTTAAATTCATATGTAAAATTATCTACCGCATTAATAAATAATTCTTTTGAGAGAAAATCAAGTATACCTTGTGTTTTATCCAAATCAATTTCTAAAGATGAAGATAAAACAGCGGTAGAAAATCTGTAGCCCATTGCGGCTGCTAAAAACAGCATATTTTTGATAATCGGAGATAAGGAATTTAATCTTAATTTTATTAATTCTTCAAAAGTTTCGGGAGCTATTTCCGGTTTATTTTCTTCTTTTACGGTTATATTTTCATTCTCTAAAGTTATATAGTTTAAATCAAATAATAAAGCAGCTTCTTGCTCCATGCGTATTGCATTGGAATCAGCTTTTTTTACCAAACCGTCCGTAACATTATCGGGTAGAATTTTAGTTATATCAACTCCTGTTGACCTTATTACCGCTTTAATTAAATCATCTTTTTTAAATTTCTTTATTATTATTGTTTCAAATATTTTTTCATCCGTTTGAGTTAAATCAAAATAACTTTGAATGGTTTTCTTTTCCTGATATGCAACAATTAATTTAAGTCTGTTGCTTAGATAACCTCTTTCGATTAAATGTACAATAAAATCGTAAGATGCGCCGTCTAAAAGTTCAAAATTATCAATGGCAATAATTAAATTATTGTTTATTAATAGTGAAGTAATTACTTTTTCTAAAATTGAAAAAATAATTTTCTTGTTTTCCAGAATATTTTCAAAATTATCTTCTTTTGAAGGATAAAACATATTCAGAAACAAATTTAACTCTTTATTATTAAGGCAGTTAAATATTTTGGAAAACTTACTTCGTTTAAAATCTCTTATAAAAGTTTCCGTATTTTTAATAAAAGGCGGAAAACCCATCATTCTTAAGAAAGCATCCTGAAAAAATCCAAAGCTTGTAATTTGCAAAAGCGGAGTTAAACTCCCGAATAAACAGATAAAACCGTTATCCGCAAGATAATTTGTTACTTGTTTTAAAACTGCGGATTTCCCGCTTCCTTCATTGCCGTTTATGGCTATAATATGCTTATCTATTGAGGTTTTTATTATGTTTATGGCTTTATTAACCGATTCACTTTGTATTTCAATGTTATTTAAGATTTCTTCATAAACTTCTTCGTCTTTTTCATTAACGGAATTCTCCTGATTTACATCATTGGAATCGGATTTCTCGTTTTCAAGACTGTCATTAACGTCAACAACAATATCTTCAACGGAATCAATTTTGATATCGTCCGTATCCTGCTCTTGATTTTCATTCTGTCTGTTATCAAAAATTTCATCAAAATCAACGGGGGATTGGGATTCATCAACGGAAAAAATTTTTTCTGTTTCCGTATTTTCTTTTTGTACATCTGAATCAATATTTTCTGCGGGATTTAAAGGCATATTATTAATATTATAGTTGGTAGAACGGCTGCTAAAGGGTATAACGATATTAGATTCGGGTTGATTTACAGTATTTTCGGCAGTATCCGATAATTTAGCATGACATTTTCTGCACTCAATTGCATCAGCCGTATTATAGCTTTTACATTCCGGGCATATTTTTAAAAGTTCTTTTTGGCAATTAATACATTTTACCGTGCCTAAAGGGTTAAGAGTTTTACAATCAGGGCAAACAATATTTACTTTTATTCCGCACTTTGGACACCTGATAGTGTTATCGGGTAATTCTGTTTTGCATTTGGGACAAATCATTTTTATTTTACCTAACTTTTGGTATTATCCAAAAAACTGCTAATAAGTTTTGAAAGCTGCATTAATCTTTTACTGACTTCTGATTGAGATAATTCAAGATTTTTTGCTATTTCGCTTTGTTTTAAACCTTTTATATAACGTAAGTAAAATATATCATAAAAACACCTTGAAGGAAGTTCCTTGTGGAAAACACAAACGGCATCAGCAATTCTTTGCAAACAATCTTTTGTTATTAAAATCTCTTCAACGGTTTGCTTTGGATCAGGGAAATCTAAAACATAAGAAGGTCCTGAAATTGAGGGTTTAACAACGGTATCTGAACTGAATTGAGGAACTTTTATTTC
Organism: Candidatus Gastranaerophilales bacterium; assembly: GCA_947589115.1. Classification (GTDB taxonomy): domain Bacteria; phylum Cyanobacteriota; class Vampirovibrionia; order Gastranaerophilales; family Gastranaerophilaceae; genus Avigastranaerophilus. The sequence continues at coordinate 11,281 of CANPZP010000029.1, forward strand.
CTTAGTCGGAACATAACCTTTTGCAGCCCTTCTGACTCTTCCCGAATTTTTCAAAACACTTAATATTGATGTATTGACTACTTTGCCGGCATAGCTTTCTATTTTCTCTATATTATTGTCGGAATTGAATATAATATAACACTTTTGAAAGGCTTCACTGCAAAAGTCTTCAAATAAATCTTCATTGCCTGCAAAGTTTTTATTCGCACGAACAATTTTTTCTATTAATAATCTTTGTTCATCTACTAAAAGCACTAGTTATTTTTTCTCTAATTTGGCATACCTAATCTATATCATATCATAAATTACAATTTTATTACCACTTTTAAGTAATATATATTAGAATTTAGGCTATCTGTAGGAAGAATTTGGGATTTTTCACCTTCAAAAGTTTCTTTAATACTTTGTAACACAATATCATCTATTTGGGTAGAACCGCTGGATTGAGAAATTAATATTTTCTGAAGTTCTCCGTTATTATCTACGGATAATTTAGCGGTAACAGAATTATTTGGTGCGGAATCCGTTGCATTTAATATATTTTTTCTTAAATTAAGCTTCAACAGACTGTCAATACTTTGTAAATAAGCTTTAAATGTTTTGTCTGTAAAGAGTTCAGCACTGCACATCCAATTTATTCCTCTCAGGGATAAACCTGTTGAATTTTGTGAAAATGCATTCGCCATTACTTTATTTACATCACCTGTATTTTTGGGTTTAACCTTTAATAAATCTTCCTCAGTTAAGGCTTGCATATCTATTGTACCTTGTGAAGGTATTGTTTCTTGTGCATTTTCTTCGGAAGAAGGTATCATTTCGTAAGCCGGTTGTGGTGATTCTTCTTCTCCCATTATTGATGCTATCTCGGAAGATTCTTCATTGCTTATTGTATTTCCGTTATTTGGGAATATATAATTTTTGAAGAAAAACAGGGTGCTGCCTCCAAGTATAAGTATTCCTAATATTATTCCGATTATAAGATTGGTGTTGGATTTTTTGTTGTCCTCCTCATCATCTTCGTACTCCTCATCATCCTCTTCATTTTCTTCATCTTCTTCATCTTCTTCATCTTCATACTCATCTTCATCATTATATTCTTTATATTCTTCATCTTCTTCATAGTTTTCTTTTACTTCTGAGCTTTCTTCTTCATTTTGAGGCTCAACATTTTGTATATTTTCGTCATCATCTATGATTTCAATTGAAGAATCTTCTTCATTATTTTGGATAATTTCAGGCTCAGCATTTTCTATTGGTTCATTATCTTCGATGGGTTCATTATCTATAATGTCATCTTTAGGTGCTGATGAAAGATTTTCATATAAAATTTGATGGTTTTCTTCAGGTTCGGTTGATTCTTCCTGCGCATATTCAATTTCCGAATCTTCCTGTATATCATTCACTTCACCATTATCATTTAATTCCACAATTTCATTATCATTGTCTTGATTTATGTAATCTGAGGGTTCTGTTTCAATTTCTTCAATAGTATCAATATCGCCTGAGTATTCTTCAATAAATTCTTCTTCTTTATTGACGGATTCAGGTTCTTCCGTATTTTCTTCCAATAATTCAATATCAGAATCAATTGTTTCTAAATTATCTTTTGTGACATTTTCAACATAAGAGTATGTGGGTTCGCCTGTTTCATCATAACCTGTTACAACTTTTTGGACTTCTTCTTCCTCGGATAAGTCGTCATTAATAGGTTGAAATTCGGTTTCTTCAAGTGTTTCTTCATTGGTTTCCCGAAGCTGCTCTTTTTCATTTTGTTCAAGTTCTTCTTCCGTATCATCTATTAAAAGTATTTCAGATTCATTTTCATCTTTTACAATTTCAATTTCTGATAAGTCTTCTTCATCATTATTATTTTTTAATACTTCAGGAATAAAATCCTCGGCTGAACTATCTGAAATATCTGTATCAACAGGTTTATCCTGAATATTATCATAGCTTATAATTTCTTCTTCATTATTAAATAGTTCGTCTAAAATATCAGAAACGGTTTCATCCTTTGAATCTTCTTGTGTATTTGATAATTCTGAAATATCTGATTCCGCATCTTCTTTGGAGCTATTGTCAAGGTAAATAACTTCTTCTTTTCCGGAATATTGTTCACTATCGGCATCTTGAGCCCCGACAATTTCTAAAGTATTGTCATCAAGCAGCTGGGGATAGTTTTTCATATTGCAGCTAACCATTTCAAATCCGGTAAAACAACAAAATTCCGTTCTGCATTGCGGACACTTAAATAAATGTTGAAGGATTTTATTTTTAGATATTTCATCTAATTCATTATCCATAAATGATATATAATTTTCGTGAAGAAAGTCATGCTCATCCTGAGAAAAATTATTTATTTTTTCGTGTTCTATTTTATCCAGAAAATCAGCGTAATTTATTAAATAATCCAAACTTACGGAATAATAATCATCTGTGGTTTCTTGTTTTTCAAAATCTCTTGAAGTGTCTAAGAATCCTATGAGTTCAGCTTCATTTAGTTCTTTGTTCATTTTGACAACAACGTAAAAATCCGGAAGAATTTCACAGGTAAAATGTATTTTTGGTATGTAAAATACATTTGAATCCGTTATAACTCTGACATCAAGATGGTAATTATTAACGTACAAATCAGAAACTTCATATTTCTCATTAATCATTGGATTTCTGAATAAAGTCATGGATTTCTGAATTTTATTATCAGTCTTTTCAAGAGAATTAATAAAGGAATATAAAGCTACGATAGCCGCATATGACCTTTTTCTTTGATATTGGTTATCCAAAAGTGAAGCATAAATCTTTGCATAACCATGTGCTTTATCATCTACCGTTAAACTTATATTCTTTACTGCGCTCATTTTTCTCTCTCCAAAAATAAATAATGTTATCTAATTATATAGATGGCAAATATAAAAAAAATATTCCAATAATAATTGTAACATTTCCGTAAAAAATTTTTTTACATGCGCAATTTTAAAAAATCAGAAGTTTTAAGAATTTAAACAAAAAAAAGTAAGGAGGTAAAAATGATAAGCCCTGTAAGTTTTTCAAGTGCAGCTCAAACACAATCACAAACTCAAGCAGTTAGTTTTGAAGATAAAATAAAACAACCTCAAACTTATGTAAAACCCGAAAGTGCTGCTGCTTCTCAAATTAACGGAAAAGAAAAGAAAGGTAAGTCTAAGTTTGGCACTGTAGTTAAATTATTGGCAGCTGCTGCAATTGCTGTTGGCGGAGTTTATCTTGCTAAAAGCGGTAAAGTAAAAAATATATTTGAATCTTTAAAAAAAGTAGATGTTCAAGCATAAATTATAAATAAAAAAACTTCTTAGCTATTTTTTATTCAAATACCTCAAAACATCCTAAAACTCTTACGAAGTCTACATATTTACTTAAGTTATTTAATGAATCCGAAATAACTTTATTTTGGATATTTCCTTCAAGTTCCATAAAAAATAAATACTCACCCAAGCGCTTTTTGGACGGTCTTGAATCAATATAAGTTAAATTTATATTATTTTGAGAAAATATTTTTAAAACATCACAAAGAGCGCCTGCTTTGTTTTTTACGGAAAGTATTATTGCGGTTTTAGGGTTGTTCTTTTTTCCTAATTCTGTTCTGCCAAGTAAATAAAATCTTGTTTTATTATCTTTTTCATCGTTTATATTTTTATCTAATATATTCAAATTAAAAATTTCGGCACATATATCGGTTGAAATAGCAGCGAGAGTTTCATCTTTTTCTGTCATGACTTTTTCAGCGGCATAACTCGTTGATGAAAACTCTTTTAATTCCGCTTGAGGAAAATTTTCATATAAATAATTGCTGCATTGAGCCAGTGCTTGAGGATGGGATATTATCTTTTTTATTTTTGATTTATCTTTACCTGTTGAAAGTAAAAAGTGATTTATCGGTAATGATATTTCTGCTTGTATTTTGATATTTTTATCGTTAATTCTTAATAAATTATCAATAGTTTCTCTTACAATACCTTCAATTGAATTTTCTATGGGAAGAATACATACGGAATCTGCATCATTTCTGTGGCTTTCCATAACCGCTTTTATATTTTTTAAAGGGATTATATTTTTTGATTGAATATTGAGAAGAGAAATAAATTTTAGCATGGCTCTGTTAACGTTAGAACCTTCAGGGCCTAAATAGTAAATATTTTCAATCGAAAATTTATCCATTTGCAAAACCTTTAATTCCTATATACAATTATTTTACACAAAAAAAATATCCCGCAAAATTGTAAACAAAAATATAAAAGGACAAATAATGACACGGATTAAATTCGGTACAGACGGTTGGCGTGCTGTATTAAATCAAGATTTTACGTATGAAAATACTTATAAAGTAATAAATGCCATAGCAATATATATTTATAATAACTCTAAGTACGATAAAAAAATAATAATAGGTTATGACCCGAGAAATAAAGCGGATGAGTTTGCGCTATATATTGCAGAAACCTTTGCGGATTTTGGATTTGATACTGAATTAAGTAATAAAATTGTTGCGACTCCTGTACTTGCATATAATGCATTAAATAAAAATGCTTATGCAATAATGGTTACAGCATCACACAATCCCCCCGAATATTTAGGAATAAAATTTATTCCTCCTTACGGCGGGCCTGCTGAGGATGGTTGTGTTAAGCAGATTGTTTCTGATTTAGAGAAGAATTATTCAGTAAAAAGAGAAAAACAAAAATTTAAGTATGTTTCTTTTGAAGCAAACTATATTAATCATTTAAAAACACTAATAAATTTTAAAAAGATAGAAGAAGCCGGAATAAAAGTAAACTATGACGGGCATCATGGAGCGGGTGCATTACTGTTTAAGAAAATAATGGATGATAACAAAATAGAAAATAACAGTCAAAATTTAGAGCGTGATATTAATTTTGGCGGTTTTATGCCCGACCCGAAAGAAAAATATTTGCCTTCATTAAAAAAATTATGTGAAGATACAGGCTGTATAGGATTAAGTAATGACGGCGACGGTGACAGATTCGGAGTTTTTGATGAATCCGGTATATATATAAGTCCGAATGATATTATCGGAATGCTTTTTGACCATTTGGTAAAGAATAAAAACCTTAAGGGTAAATTGGCAAAAACCGTTGGCGCAAGTTCTATGTTGGATATACTTGCCGAAAAAAGAGGAATAGAAATAATTGAAACACCTGTAGGATTTAAATGGCTTGGTGCTGCTTTACGTAATGATGATGTTATTATTGCTGGTGAAGAATCCGGAGGACTCAGTATTAAAGGGCATATTCCGGAAAAAGACGGTATTCTTGCAAATTTGTTAATTATTGAAATGATGGCTTATTATAATAAGAAGTTATCTCAAATTCATAAAGATTTTTTAGAAGAATTTCATCGTGATTTTATTAATAAAAGAATAGATTTAAAACTGACCTCAGATAGTTCGGATGAAAAAATTACGGATAAGTTAAAGTCATTAAAAAAAATATATGAATATGATATTGTAAAAATATCGGAATTAGACGGATTAAAGCTCTACTTAAACGACAACAGTACAATTCTGATAAGAAAAAGCGGCACGGAGCCGCTCCTAAGAATTTATATTGAATCGGACAAGGAAGAAAAAATTGCTTTATTTTCTGATTTCATTGAAAATATTTCCCTTCCGTAATAAATTCTTTAAACAATAGTATTAAATATAAATAAATCTCTGTAATTGGTGATATTATTTTGATTAGCCAAAAATACCGGTTCTTTAACACTTTTATTAAAGAATTTATTTAAAACAAAAATAAATTCTTTGTTGTTTTGTTGTTCAATTTTTTCCAAATCTTCCAAAGAACATGCAAAACCGGTATAACAACCCGCAACAGCCGAGTTTATAATAAAAGCAGACACGGTTAACGATGCAATTAAATTTAATAAGTATTTCATTTTCTACTCCTTTCCGGTATCTGAATAGCCACCTATCTATATTGTGGAGGATAATGTAAAGTTTTACATTGCGCTATATAATTAAATATTTAATAATCGGAAAGTTTAATGTAAAATTACAATCATAAAAGAATTGTAATTTGGCAAAAAAAAATTTTATGAGTGTTAAAAGGAATATGAATTTCCTGTTTGAAAAAGAAAAAAATGAAAAAAGAATAACAAAACCCGACTTTAAAACGAGTTCGGGACGGGAGTTTTTTGCATATTATTTGTATTCAAAATTTGAACAAATATTAGAATATGATAAAAAAAGTGAAACACCGGTATTTAAATCTATACATCCTGATTTTATTCCGGGGTTTATGAAAAGATTAATAAATAATCCTGAGAAACATGTTTTAATAGGAATAAGCGGTGAATCCGCAAGCGGAAAAACAACAATATGTAATACAATATTAAAAGCTACCGAACGTTTAAACATGCCTGTTGAAATTTTGAGCGCTGATAATTATTTTAAGGATATTTCGGATTTAATAAAGGAGCATGGTTCTTTTGATAAACTATTGGCATCGGGTTATGATGTCGATTCTCCAGATAATTTTGATATGGAGCAGCTTTACGAGGATTTATATCTGCTTTCTAAAGGAAAAGATGTAAAAATTCCCGAATATTTAGTTAACGGTACGGGAATTGTTGTTCCTAAAGCCATATTTAAACAAGCAAAAAAAATTATTGTAGTGGAAGGTATGGCAACCATGTACGGTAAAGTTGCCGATTTATTTGATATTAAAATTTATGTGGATATTGACCCGAATATTCAGGAAAAATGGTTTATATACAGAGCTCAAACTTCAAGAAATCAAAATGAAGAAAATGCGAGAAAACAACTGGCATATGTACGTGAAGCATCAAAAAAATATATTCTTCCCAAGAAAAATAATGCTGATATTATTATTAACGGTGCATCTTCGCTTGATTATTTTACTCAAATTATTGATTATATATATAAAATTACAAATAATTATTCTTGTAAATCGACTCCGGCAGTTGTTTAAGAATTATTTTGATATTTTTCTGCAATTATATTTTTCATTTCATCAATTGAATTTGATTCAATATCAAGCCAGTTAATGCTTTTATTGGATAAAAACCAGCTTATTTGCCGTTTTGCGTATCTTCTTGTGTTTTGTTTTATCATATTTATTGTGTCATTCAAAGATATCTTTGAATTAAAAAACGGAATATATTCCTGATATCCTATTGTATTTAAAAGAATATTATTATCGGGATATTTCTTAAATAAATATTCAGCTTCTTGTGTAAGTCCTTGTTTAATCATTTCATCCGTTCTGATATTTATTCGATTATAAAGAAATTCTCTGTTTGAAGCGTTTAATCCGAACCATAAAGTATTATATTGGGATTGTTTTTTCTTTTGAGCCTGACTCATTGGAATGCCTAAAGTCTCAATAACTTCAAGCGCTCTTATAATTTTTACTTTATTATTATAATGGATTTTTTCAGCCAGTAAGGGATCTGATTTTTTTAATAATTCATATAATTCGGGGGAAGATTTAGCTTCATATTTTTCTCTTAGTTTTTTATCGGGTTGAACTCTGGGGAGTTCGAAATCCTGAAGTAATACTCTGAAATATAATCCTGTACCGCCTGATAATATAGGGGTATGCCCTCTGTTAATTATTTCATTTATTTTTATTTGTGCATCATCCGCAAAATTTGCGGCGGTATATTGTTTGTTTACATCTGTAATATCAATGAGATGATGTATTATACCTTCTCTTTCTTCAAAAGACGGTTTTGCCGTCCCTATATTAAGTTCTTTATATATCTGTCTTGAATCAACAGAAATAATTTCGCCGTTTATTTCTTTTGCGACTTCTATTGAAAGTTTTGTTTTACCCGAGCTGCTCGGCCCCGTTATTGCTATTATTTGTTTCATTGTATAAACAGAATACCAGAAGAATATAATAATTAAAATACATTGCGGTTAATATTACGCTTATTACAAGTCCTATCAGATTGGAACCTGCTACCATTGATATTAAATTTAATCCTATGTATATTACAAACATTATTAATATTACTTTGACGGAATTAATCAAATTTAAAATAAAAAATTTAATAGAACGCCACAATGCTTTAAATATGTTTACTTCATCTAAAAATGCTATTGCATAATATAAAACAAAAAAGTAATTTAAAACAGAAATTATAACGTAATTTGTTAATATCCACTTTGAAAATACCGATAAATCATGTAATGAAAATGAATTTACTATATTTAAGATATCTTCTTTTGTCTTTGCATTTATTAATTTAGGCATCTGATTTATTAATTCGGATTGTCCGAAAATTTTTGTACAGAATTTTATTGTTGAATATAAGACCAAAGAATAAATTAAGAATGTAATACAAAATAACCCGAGAGTTTTGAAGAAAGAAGCACCAACACCTTCAAAAAATTTTTTAAAATTTTTGATTGCTTTGGAATCAATAATTTCTTTTGTGTCATCCGGATTATAATCTAATATTGCGGATTTATTAATAAATAACCAGCCTGAAACAAATGCAGCCGCAAGTAATATTATTAATATTGCATAGGGAATTATTAAAATTTTTTTCCCTGACCAATGAGATACGATTATTAAGGTTAATAGTATATATAAAAGTACGGGCTGAATTAAAACCAGATTATTTGTTAATATTTGAAATGATTTTTTTACAATTTTTAGCATTTAGAAATTATAGCACATTTTAAAAAAAAGACTATATATCTTACAAGATAGTAACGAAAAGTAAAAATTAATGAAAAGAATTATGTTTTTGGTAGAATATAATAAAGTAATAAATAACGGATTTGGGAAATGAAAGAGAGAATTGTACTTTTATCAATAATAACATTTTTGTTGATACTGTTATATTTTTTCCAAAATAATATGAATACGCCATGTGCATTTATGACGATATTAATATTTATGGGAGTGTACACGGCATATATGCAGATTGCTTTTAAACACAGAGTAAGAAGTCAAAGAAAGCATCCTGTTGAAAAAAATTATAACTATAAACCTTTTGTCAGTATATTAATACCTGCACATAATGAAGAGGCGGTTATTGAAAAAACAATAGAAAACATATCAAAAATAGAATATTCCGGATACGAAATAATAGTAATAGATGACAGAAGTGAAGATAATACGGCTAAGGTGCTGGAAGAAATATGTTCAAAAAATCCCGCCATAAAATACTTTTCAAGAACAAAAGAAGCATTTCCCGGGAAATCTGCAGTATTAAATGATGCACTAAAAATTGCCAAAGGTGATGCAATATTGGTTTTTGATGCAGATGCAAGAGTATCCCCCGATTTCTTAAAAGAATTAGTTCCGTCATTAGAACCGTTACAAGTGGGAGCGGTTCAGGCAAGAAAAGTTATTATTAACAGGGAACAAAATTTCCTTACTAAATGTCAAGATAATGAGATGGCACTTGATACGCATTTCCAAGTCGGTAGAGATTCCGTAAAAGGTGCTGTTGAGTTAAGAGGAAACGGAGAGTTGATTAAACGGGAAGCACTTGAAGATGTCGGAGGCTGGAATATATATACTATTACCGATGATCTTGATTTATCTACAAGAATGCAAATAAAAGGATGGGATGTCAGATTTTGTCCTGACGTATGTGTATATGAAGAGGGGGTTATATCTTATATTCCGCTCTTAAAACAAAGAAGAAGATGGATAGAAGGCAGTATAAGACGTTATCTTGAACATTTTTCCGATGTTCTTACTTCAAAAGATATGTCTTTAAGAGTAAGTCTTGATATGACGGCATATATTACCGAATTTATACTTCCCGTATGGATGGTGTCTGAAGTCCTTATCCAATCCTACAGATTTATAAAAGATAATCCGAATTGGATATTATCATCAATGGCATTATCAATGCTGATGTGCGGATTTTTCTTTATTGCACTGTTTTACAGCTTAAGAAAATACGTAAAACTGAAACCAATGGAAAATTTCGTTCAATCTGCGGCTACTTCGATATATATGGTTATATTGTGGTTTCCGCTTGCTATATTTATAATTTTTAAAATTATATTTATGAAAAATAATTTAGCTTGGGGTAAAACCGAGCATGGTAATACTAAATTATGCATTAAATCAGTTGATTCAAACAAGAATGAAAAATCTGATAAACCGGCCGAAGAATTAATTAACGTTTAAAAGGAGAATATTTAAAGTGGATTTTACATTATTAACGGTAGAATTATTAAAAGGATTAAAAATCCTGACAGGAAGTTACGGATTAGCAATTATAGCATTAACTATATTAGTAAGAGTATGTTTGTGGCCCTTAGGAGTATCTCAACAGCGTTCAATGCGTGCAATGCAGATATTACAGCCGAAAATAAAACTTATTCAGGAAAGGTATAAAAGTGATCCTCAAACAGCTCAGCGTAAACTTATGGAGTTTTATAAAGAGCATAAGTTTAATCCTATGTCGGGATGTTTGCCTTTATTAATTCAAATGCCTATATTTATTTTGCTTTATACCGCTTTAATAAGTCCTCAATTTATACAAGAAGCCGGTAATTCTCATTTCTTATTTATAAACAGACTTGATACAACGCTAAGAGGCAGTGCCGGTAATTCTTTTGATGGTGTTTTCAGTGTTTCTTCCAATGATAAATTTACTGTTTATAAAAAAGTGAAAGTATTTATGGGCGATGAAGAACTTGAAAATGTAAAAATAACAGGTAAAGATCCTGTTCAAATCCAAGGAAATGTCGTTCCGGGTGAATCTGTTGATTTAAAAATTGATTTAGATAATTTTAATTTGAAATACAGCCAGTTAGAAAAAGTTACTTCCGCTGATATTGATATACAAAACATGAAAACAAGAGAAGTAGAAACTGTTAAATTTGAAAAACGTGATAATATAATGGCTGCATCAATGCCTACTAATTCACCTAAAAATCAATTTCATTACGATGTATTTATACTTATTTTGTTATTTGCAGCTTCCATGTTTGCAACACAAAAAGTTATGATGGCATCAAATAAAAACGTACAGCAAGATGCTATGCAGGCTCAAATGCAAAAAATGATGGGTACTATGATGCCTTTAATGATAATTTTCATGTTTATCATTGCGCCTATTCCGGCAGGTGTTTTACTCTATCTTGTTGTAAGTAATATTATTCAAATTATTCAAACAGTTGTTATTAATAAACAGTTGGAAGCCGAAGATAATAACAATAAAAATAATTCAGACTTATCTAATGCAAAAACAATAAATGCAATTGAAACAAAAACCATAGAAACCGAAAAATAAATGCAGCTTGAAGAATTTAATTATGAATTAAGTGAAGAATATATTGCACAAGTGCCTGCAAAACGGCGTGATATGTCAAAAATGATGGTGCTTGACAGAAA
>CANPZP010000030.1 GCA_947589115.1 Candidatus Gastranaerophilales bacterium
CTTATTTTATCACTTATTATAATTTTTATCAAGAAGTTTATGTCCGTGATAAAATAATAGTATGCACGAGATATTTATAAAAATGAATGAAATTTTTCAATCAATGGGAGTGGAAGGACTTGCTTTAAATTCTTTTATTGAAAGTTTTTTTCTTGTTCCGCCGCCTGATTTTTTATTAATAGCGATGGATATATCAAATCCTGCAAAGGCTTTATTCTATGCTCTTGTATGTACAATTGCTTCGGCTTTTGGCGGAATGATTGGCTATGCTATAGGGTATTGGGGCGGACGTCCCGCTTTTAATTGGTTATTCAGAAACAACGGAAAAGAAAAATTTGAAGCGGTTGAAAAGCTTTATAATAAATACGGAACAATTGCGGTTTTCTTTTCGGCTTTTACCCCCATACCTTATAAGGTTTTTACTATTGCAAGCGGAATATTAAATATGAATTTTATAAAATTTATGCTTGCCAGTTTTTTTGGAAGAGGACTTAGATTTTTTATTGTAAGTATTGTTTTAATGCTCTTTGGTGAAGCTATTAAGAAGTATATAGAACTTGTAATTATTGCCGTAACGCTTATTATTATTATATTTTTTGTTGTTCTTTATAAAAAAAGAAAGCTTTTATTTAAGGAATGAACTATAATTTAATACAATCGTTTTACTAAATGTAATATAGTATTGTTAGCTGATTATCATAAATATTAAATATCATATAATTGGAATTATGATGAAAAAAAATATTGTAATTAGAATTTTTATAATAGTTATAATGCTTATAAATATAATTAATCCGTCTTATGCCATAGAAGAGCTGAAACAGGGGGATACATTAAGTATTCAGGATTGTATAGAAATAGCATTAAAAAACAGTTATGATATCGGGATAGCAAAACAGTATGTTGAAATGTATGATGCACGTGTAGGTGAAAGTAAGGCGAGTTATTTTCCTACAATAGGTGCAAGTGCGGGTAGTGATTTTGCCAGTAATGAAACAAAATACCGTTCATCAAACAGAAAAAATTTTTCTGCGCAGGTAGCTATTAATCAACTTATATACAGTTTTGGTAAAGTATTTTCACAAGTAAAAATGCAGAAATTTTATAAAATAGCTGCGGAATATGATTTAGAGGCAACAATATTAGATACTGTTAATAATGTAAAAAACGCATATTACGGAGTATTGGCGGCAAAGGCTAATATTGATATTCAAAAAGCGAATGTGCTTGTTAATGAAAGACAGTATGACAGAACTAAGGCTTTTTTTGAAGAAGGGCTTGTATCCAAGATAGACTTAGTCAATCAGGAAGTATATTTAAGTGATGCAAAAATAAATCTAGTAAGTGCCGAAAATACTTATCAAAATGCCATAATTCTGTTAAATAATGCGATGTATGTTGTAAATGCGCCTGATTATCAGATTGAAAATACCGAAACATTTAATTTTAAAAATAATTATGCCGAAGTAAATTTGTTAAATATAGCGAATACAAAGACAAAAGATGACGGCACGGTTGAACCTACGGAAGCTGTATTAACAATGCAGGTTGAAAAAACCGATATACTTGAAAATTACAAGTTTACAAAATATCCTCATACTCTTGAAGAATCTATAGAAATAGCTTATAAAAACAGACCTGATTTATTGTCCATGGAAGCAACAAAAGATGCGGTCAATGAAGCATTGAAATATACTAAAAAAGAATATTTTCCTGATTTAACCGGTTCTGTGGGATACAATTGGCAGAATAATTCATATTATTCATCAAACGGAGTTTCTATCGGGGCTTATCTTTCAACCAATAATTTAAATTTTATGGAAACTAAACTCAGAATAAAAGAAAGTAAAGCTGAGCTTGAAATAGCTAAAAAGAATGTGGATTCAATAAAGCAAAAGATATATTTTGAAGTTCAAAGTGCGTACATAAATATGATTCAATTAGAGAAGAATATACCTTTAATGCAGACCAAAGTTAAGCAGACGCTGGAAAATTATGAATTAGCTGATGCAAGATATGAAGTGGGACTTGGTAATTTCATTGAATTACAGGATGCAAAAGAAAATTATAATAATGCACAAAGAGATTATGTACAAACTATCTATAAATATAATATTGCTTTAACAGACCTTGAAACGGCAATGGGAGAAAAATAATGAAACGATTTTTAATACCCCTGATAATAATTGTTATTATTGCAATACCTATTATGGTAATAAAAAAGAGCGATAAAGTTAAATATGTAAAAGAACCCGTACAAAAAAGGACAATAACGCAGATAGTCGAGGCGACGGGAACAATTGAACCTATAAATACCGTTGATATCGGCTCGCAGGTATCAGGCATGATAAATGAAATATATGTGGATTATAATTCCGAGGTGGAGAAAGGTCAGTTATTGGCACAAATAGATACGTCGCTTTTTGAAGCGCAATTAAAACAATCTAAGGCAAATATAGATAATGCAAGAGCCACATTGGCAAAGAATCAGGCTGTATTGGATTATGATACAAAAACATATAAAAGGTATAAAAATCTTTATAACAGAAATCTTGTATCTAAAAATGATTTAGATTCCGCAGAATCTGCATATAAATCGGATTTAGCTCAAGTATCTGCGGCAAGAGCATCAATAATGCAAGCAGAAGCCAGTTATGCTACAGCTTCCGCCAATATGAGATATACAAAAATAATATCTCCGGTTAAAGGGATAGTAATATCAAAAGAAGTGGAAGTGGGGCAAACAGTTGCAGCAAGCTTCCAGACTCCTACACTGTTTACCGTTGCGGAAGATTTAACTAAAATGAGAATAGAGACCAGTGTATCTGAAGCTGATATTGGTAAAGTTAAAGAAGGACAAGAAGTGGAGTACACTCTTGACGGATATCCCGATAATATTTTCTACGGAAAAGTCACTCAGGTAAGACTTTCACCGATAACTGAATCCAACGTTGTAACTTATACTGTAATTATTGAAGTGGAAAATGATGAAGGAAAACTTATGCCAGGCATGACTGCAAATGTATCAATAATAACGGATAAGAAAGAAAATATATTAACCGTTCCGAATATTGCCTTAAAGTTTACAACTCCTGAAAATAAACACAAGTATGAACAAAAAGGAATCTGGATTGATAAAAAAGGGAAGCCTCAAAGAATAAATATAGAAACGGGAGTAAGTGACGATTCATATACCGAGATAATATCCGATGAAGTAAAAGAAGGAGATATGGTATATGTAAGAGCAATTCAAAGCGGAAAAAATGAAAAACAAAGAAGTATTAGACCTCCGAGATTGTAGGGCAGAAAATGGCATTAATAGAAGTAAAACATGCAATAAAAACATATCAAACAGGAGAAGAAAGTTTTAATGCGCTTGATGATGTATCATTAAGCATAGAAGAAGGTGAATTTGTAGCAATAATGGGAACGTCAGGGTCAGGCAAATCCACCTGTATGAATATGTTAGGGACTTTAGATAAACCCAATTCAGGCAGTTATTATCTTGACGGAGTTGATGTTTTATCACTTTCAAGCGATGAATTATCCGATATAAGAAATATAAAATTAGGATTTGTATTTCAGGGATTTAATTTAATACCAAGAACGAGTGCACTTGAAAATGTGGAATTACCGATGATATATAAGGGTATAAAGGAAGAAGAACGGCATGAGCGGGCGAGAAAGGCATTAAAAATAGTAGGATTGGAAAACAGGGAAGAGCATATGCCCAATCAAATGTCGGGCGGACAACAACAAAGAGTAGCTATAGCCCGTGCCATAGTGAATGATGCCCCCTTAATTCTTGCGGATGAACCTACAGGTAATTTAGATA
Source organism: Candidatus Gastranaerophilales bacterium (assembly GCA_947589115.1). Lineage (GTDB taxonomy): Bacteria > Cyanobacteriota > Vampirovibrionia > Gastranaerophilales > Gastranaerophilaceae > Avigastranaerophilus. Next base: position 3,836 of record CANPZP010000030.1, read on the forward strand.
CAAAAACCAGTATTGAAGTTATGGAATTTTTTGTTAATTTAAACAATAGGACAGGTAAAACCATTGTATTAGTCACTCATGAGCCTGATATTGCAGAATATTGTAAAAGAATTATCCGATTTAAAGACGGAAAAATAGTATCAGATATGCCAAAAGAAGAATGGTTAAAAACAAAAACAAGGCAGACATAAAATGATAGATATAAAATCCACATTAAAGATGGCAATAACATCGTTAAAAGTAAATAAGATGCGTTCAGCGCTGACAAGTTTGGGCATAATAATCGGAGTAAGCGCTGTAATAATAATGCTTGCAATAGGAACGGGAGCGAGCAAAAAAGTACAGGAAAATATGGAGTCAATGGGAAGTAACATGCTGACAATCCGTTCATCATCAGCCAAAACAGGCGGTGTAAGCATGGGAATAGGAACAAAGCCGTCATTAACATTAAAAGATGCTATAGCTATAAGAAATAATGTAATCGGAGTGGATGCGGTTGCACCTGCATCAAATGAGGGAAAACAAGTAATGTACGGGAATCAGAATTGGCAGACATCCGTATATGGTACAACTCCTCCGTATTTGTACATAAAAAATTATGAAATAGATTTGGGCAGAAGTTTTTCTTTTGAGGATGTAAAGAATAATGCCAAAGTTGCGATAATAGGTTCAACGGTTGCGACGGAGCTTTTTGGTGATGTTTCTCCCGTTAATAAAGTTATAAGAATAGGTAATGTTCCCTTTAAAGTATTGGGTACATTAAAATCAAAAGGGTCAACCGGGCCTTTTGATCAGGATGATTTAATATTTATACCTATAACAACTGCACAGAAAAAACTTTTTGGTGTGAGTTTCCCCGGAACGGTTAATATGATTATAGTTAAAGGAATTGATGCAGATACATTAAATACCGTTGAAAAGGAAACGGAAGAATTATTAAAAACCCGCCATAATATAGGAAAAAATCAGATTAATGATTTTGAAATAAGAAATTCAGCGGAATTTCAGGAAAAAATGAAATCAACGGTTAGGACTTTTGCAATACTTTTGGCATCAATTGCATCGGTATCATTATTGGTTGGCGGAATAGGGATTATGAATATTATGCTTGTGTCCGTAACCGAAAGGACAAAAGAAATAGGAATAAGGATGGCAATCGGAGCAAGAGCTTCCGATATAAGAGCGCAATTTTTAATAGAATCATTTTTATTGTCAATAATCGGAGGATTAATGGGAGTTTTAACGGGAATTATAGGTGCAAAAGCCGTTGAAATATTTTCTGACGGAATGAGTGTTTCCATTTCACTCTTTTCAGTTTTCTTGTCTTTGGGATTTTCAGGGCTTGTCGGAATAGTTTTCGGTTATTACCCCGCATATAAAGCTTCTTTATTGAATCCTATTGATGCACTAAGGTATGAATAATTAAATATAATCATTAACCACTTTTTTAACTTCATTGGCAGGAACGGCGAACCCTATACCGATATTGGATTTATTGTTATCAGGATTATATATGGATTGGCTTATACCTATAACTTCACCTGATGCATTTAAAATAGGGCCGCCTGATGAACCGGGATTAATTGCGGCATCGGTTTGAATCTTATTTCGTTCATAATCAATTCTTGATACTATGCCTGTTGTAAGAGTACCGTTAAATCCAAACGGATTTCCTATGGCTAAAACTTTTTGACCTACTTTAACCAAAGACGAATCACCTAACCTGATTACAGGCAGGGGAGAATTAGGTTTGATTTTCAAAATCGCTAAATCTCCGTTTTTTCCTGATGACGGAAGTAATTCCGCCTTATATGTTTCTCCCTTTGAAGTGGTAACTTCTATGTATGTAGAATTATTCACCACATGCGAGCTGGTTAAAATTATTCCACTCTTATTTATAACGCAGCCCGTTCCGCTGGATAATCCGTCCGGAAGTTGAGCTTCCACAAGAACTATTGCCGGATTAATCCGCTCGTAAACCGTGACATTTATGAATTCTTCGCTTCTGTAATCATTTTCTCTTGAATATACTGTTTCGTTTATACACACTCCGCTTACCCATGAAACAATTAAAACTGTTATCACAGATAAAAATTTTAAATGTTTTTTCATAAAACTACCTGATTATTTTCCTTCGAACATAATTATTAAACATTCATTCTTTATATTCCGCATTAGCAATAAAGGGTGTATTTTTTACAATATAACAATTTATTATAACTTCAAATTAAGTATAAAATATTGTTTTAAATATTTGTTTTATTCTATAATGATGAATAGAGGGAATATGTTTAATACGATTGTAAATAATAATAATGATTTGGTTAATATATTGGAAAAAATATGCGGAAAAGAAAACGTTTTGTCTGCTTACGATGAAGTATATGCATATTCAACAGATTCAACAAACATAGTAAATCCGGAGGAAATAGCACAAGCGGTAGTTTTTGTTGAAAATAAAGAGCAAGTTATTGAAATAATGAAATATGCTTATAAAAACGCTGTTCCCGTAGTAGCAAGAGCAGCCGGCACAAATGTATGCGGAGCGTGTTTACCTAAAAAAGGCGGTATTATAATCAGTTTCGCAAAAATGAATAAAATTATCGAAATAAATAAGAATAATTTAATATGCAAAGTGGAACCCGGAGTTGTTGTTGAGGATTTACAAAAAGAAGCGGAAAAATATGATTTATTTTATCCGCCTGACCCTTCCAACTTAAAAGCATCAATGATAGGAGGAAGTATAGGATTATCTTCGGGCGGGCCTCACACATTTAAGTACGGTTCGGTTAAAGATTATGTTATTGATTTGGAAATCGTAACATCTGACGGTACTATATTCCATACGGGGTCTTCATGCTCAAAAGATGTGACGGGTTATAACCTGACTCAATTGTTTGTAGGCTCTGAAGGAACATTGGGTATAGTTGTTCAGGCAACTATAAGGTTAATACCTAAACCGGAAGCAAAAAGGGTTATGCTGGCTTATTTTGATACACTGGAAGATACTTCTAAAACGGTAAATGAAATTATTTCAAATTTAATCACTCCCTCTGTTATTGATTTAATGGATAAGAATACTCTAAAAACAATAGAAAGTTTCTATCCGTCAGGGTTGTTAACTGATAAAACAGCGGCTTTACTTATAGAAATAGACGGTTTTAAAGCTGATATTAATAATCAATACAATAAAATTATTGAAATATGCAAAACTAATAATTCTTCGTATATTCAAACGGCTCAAACAAAAGAGGAGGAAGAAAAAATATGGATATCAAGACGTTCTTCCTTCGGGGCAACCGCAAAACTTGCTCCTAATGTTGTAACAGAGGATGTTGTCGTTCCAAGGGAAAATATTGTACCGCTTGTAAAAGGGATATGGAGTATTTGCAGTAAGTACGATTTAAAAACCTGTATTATGGGACATATAGGGGACGGAAATATTCATCCGAATATAGCTCTTGATTTAAGAAATCCGAATGAATTTAATAATTTTCAACAAGCGAAAAAAGAATTGTTTGATTTGGCACTGTCATTAAACGGCAGACTTTCGGGCGAGCATGGAATAGGCTGCGAAAAATCTTTTTATATTAATAAAGCGCTTGACCAAAATTCTTTAGAATTTATGAAAAAAATTAAACAACTTTTTGACCCGAAAAATATTTTAAATCCGAATAAAATTTTTAGTTAAGGAATAATATTTTGTACTGGAAAACTATGAATTTTAAACGTGCCGATATGACCTTGTCATAATTTAAAAGGTCATTTTTGAATACTTGATAATAATTATTGAAATTATCAAGTAACTTTTTTATTTTTTGAATATCACATTGTAATTCAATAGTTTTTTCCATCAGGCTCCAAAATTAATTAAATCTTATATATTTATTACGGGTAAAGATTAAATTATTCTAAAGAACACCTCCTATTAAAATAATAACAAGACCGGTAAATATATAAAGTTAAAGTTTGAAAAAAAATTTCTAAATTGTAAAAAAATTTTACAAATGATTAAGGTTGAACATCCTTCATATGAACATTTTTAAGTTTTTTTTCAATCTTACGATTCCAAGGTAAATCTTGACGAAAAACATATTCATATCCGACAACTTCACCGTTTGAAAATGCGTGCAGCTGTTCATCACAAAGTTGTTCAAATTCTTTTTGAAGTTTAACAGTAAACTGATGTCTGTCAAAAACGGCATTTTCAGGTGTAATAATAAGAGGTTCGCCTATTTGAACAAGACACTCGGGTCTGTCCTCTCTTAAAAATGTGTAATTAACTGCAACGGGAATTAAGTTAACCCCGCCATGTTTTTTTGCTACATTTTGTGCGACATAAGCCATGCCGGTTTGAAATTCAATAGGTCTGTAATTTGGCGGTTTAACTATTCCCTGAGGAAAAATCCAAAATCCCAAATCAGGTTCTTTTAAATCATCGACAATATATTTTAATGAAATCATAGCATCCTGAGCGGAAGCTTTATTTACGGGGAAAGCACCGATTAAAGCAAATAAAGGGAATCTGTTCATTTCTTCAATCATCATTCTCGGGCGGACTTTAAATACACGCCGCATTAAATTATATCCGATAATTCCGTCCCACCAATTCATATGCGGAGCATAAATTATGCATGGAAAATCCTTATTTCTTTTTTCAAAAAGCTCAATATTTTTTACTCTTAAAGCATAAAATCTATGACTTACCATTCTGAAAAAAATTTTATCCGCAAGCCAAGTCCAAAACGGGAGATTACGAGCTTTTCTGAATTTTTCTTTTCTGTTCCTCAATCTTGTCGGAGGAACATTTGAATATAATTTTTCTGTCTTTTGCATACTTTTTGTCCAAAATAATTTAAATTATATCATTTTTTAAAGTTATTAATCAAATATTTCTTTTACGCTGATAGATGTTAATTTTTTATATTCTTCAAGTTTACGATAGATATTAACGACCGGAGTTTTAACATCCGAAATAACTTTAGCGCTGATTTTGATTAATTCTGCATCCTCGTCAACAGTTTTATGACTGTAGTCAATAATTTCGGAAAACTGTTCCGAGAATTTGGAATAAATATCATTATAGTCATCATATTTACACAAGAAGGAGATTTTAACTTTCCTAAGGTGTTTAAGATTTCTGGGCATTATTTTAATTTCAAAAATTCTTATTAAAACAAGAATAGCAACGGCAAGAATAGCGGAAACAACGGCTATGTTAATTTTACCGCATCCGCATGCCATGCCTATTGCGGCAACTATCCAAAGTGTAGAAGCGGTAGTAAGTCCTGTAACGGTCAGACCTTGTCTTAATACGGTTCCTGCACCTATAAAACCTATTCCGGTAATTATTTGAGCTGCAACTCTTGATGGATCACCCAGAGGATAGAGTGTTATTGCAGTGGAAAATCCGTATATTGAAAGTATTGTAAACAGGCATGAACCCAAACATACCATAATTTGTGTTCTTAAGCCTGCGGACTTATTTGTCAGTTCACGTTCCAAACCTATTATAAAACCCAATACTATAGATACTAATATTCTGATTAAAATATCTGCATTTTCAATATGGAACCAATTTAAAAAATCATGCATCAACTATCTTTCCTTACTGTTAGGGTCTACCGCATCTCTAATTGTATCACCAATAAGGTTAAAAGATAAAACCGCAACAAAAATTAAAAAACCGGGCATTAAAAGCCATGGTCTTGAAATAATGTTACTGAACTCTTGAGCTTCTTTAAGCATATTCCCCCAGCTTGCATCGGGCTGCTGAATCCCAAGCCCCAAAAAGCTTAATCCTGATTCAGAAAGTATATAAGAAGGTACGCTTAAAGTCATTGCAACAATAACATAACTTAATGTTTGAGGAAGTATATGCTTAATAATGATTCTCATATTAGAGGCTCCGATAGATTCAGCTGCCGTCACAAATTCACGCTTTTTTACGGAAAGCACCATTCCTCTTACAACTCTTGAAAACCCTGCCCAGCCTATTAATGCCAGAATAACAACTATTAAACTGAATCTTTGTATACTGGTCATATTTGCCGGTAATATTGATGCAAGGATTATTAATAAATAAAAACTCGGAATAGACATAATAGCTTCGGCAATTCTCATCATTATAAAATCAGTTTTACCGCCCAAGTAGCCTGAAATACCGCCATAAAGCATGCCTAGCGGAAATGAAACAAGCAGCGCTAAAAATCCTATGGTTAGGGAAATTTGTCCTCCGTAAAGAAGTCTTGAAAAGTTGTCACGCCCGTTTATATCCGTACCTAACAGATATAATTCTCCGCCTTTTTCAACATTATAAAAATGTATGTTAAAAGGAATAAATCCGAATAATTTATATTTCTCTCCTTTTGTAAAATATTTTACTTTATATTTTTTACTTTTATCTTCGATATATTTTGTATCAAAGTTTTCCTTATCATAAAATCTTATGTAATTGTATGTATAAGGAAGAGATAAATGTCCTTTTTCGTTTATAAGATATATTTTTGAGGGCGGACAGTATGCTTTATCTCTGTTAGAATAGTCTTTGGAATATGGGCTTATAAAAGAAGCAAGAAAAACGGATAAATACAAAATTAAAAGAATAAAAAAAGCATATTTTGCAAATTTATCACGCAAAACTGTTTTAAATAAGTTTTCATTATTTGATGAAATAAAAGCCATTTAAGCAACCTCCACTCTGGGGTCAACAGCTTTTAACAGAATATCGGCAATTAAATTTCCGATAACAAGCATAATTGTACCAATCATTAATGATGCCATAACAAGGTTAATATCTGATTTTAAAACGGCTTCAAGAATTAACCTGCCAAGTCCCGGATATTGAAAAACATATTCGGTTAAAGCTGCACCGCTTAATAAAGATGCAAATTCAAATCCTAAGAGTGTTACCATCGGATTTATTGCATTTCGAAGTGCGTGCTTGTATATAACTTTGTTTTCACTTAATCCCTTAGCTCTCGCAAATTTAACATAGTCGGACTGTAAAACATCCAATAAATTACCCCTCATTTGGCGTTGTAAACCTGAGAGTGAAATGGTAAACAGAACTATAACGGGTAAAACCAAATGATGAAGTATATCTAATATTTTATTTGGAATACTCATTTCCGAAAAATTAAAACTTGTCAGCCCTCCCGTGGGAAACCATCCTGTTTTAACGGCAAAAATCAGTAATAATAAAGCAAAAAAGAAAGAAGGAATTGCCATTCCTATACTTGATAAAATAGTAAGCAATCTGTCAATAGGTTTGCGCCAATGTAAAGCTGCAACTATTCCAAGCGGTATACCTATAAGCCATGTAAACAGTATAACAAATCCGGTTAATAAAAGAGTATTTGGAATACGTTCAAGCAGTTTGTCCGAAACTTTTTCTCCCGTGGTACAATAGCCCATATCTCCTTTTACAAAACTTTTTAACCATTTTCCGTATTGAATTATTACGGGTTTATCCAAACCCAGACGTTCTGTTTCGTAATTTAAGGTTTCTTGTGTTATTGAAGGGTTTAACCTTAATTCTGCCAATGGGTCTACAGGGGCTAAACGTATCAGAAAAAAACTTATTATTGATACGATGAATAATAAAGGTATCGTCTGTAGTAGTCTTTTTATGGTGTATATTATTAAGTTCATACGCTAATTTTAAAATATATTTATATTTTTGACAATTAGTCTTTTTTAACCAATCAGGCAGATGACAAATTTTGCCATAACTGGTATAATAAGTTGTTAAAAAAAGAGCGGATTTGTTTATGAGCATAGGGGAAATAAAATCTTATAATCAAAGTTATATATTTAACGATATTACGAAAAATTTGAAAACAAAAAACAGTAATTATTGTACAAAACAGAGTATAAAACCTGATTCTGTCGAAATAAAGAAGAAAGCAAAAATTCAGAACAATAAACTGTTAAAATACGGATTAATACTTGCGGGCATTGCAGTTGGTGTTGTTTTATTAAGAAAAAATATAACTAAAGTACCCGAAGAAATAACAATTAATACAAAGAATACAGAAAATGTTAACCGTATTCAGGAGAAGTTAACGGAGAAAGCCAAAAGATTTTTAATAGATGACATGAAAAAAACAGGATTACCTTCAGCCGGCGGAGTATGTTTTTACGGCCCCGACTCACACGGCAAAGAAGCAATATTTGAAGGTTTTATAAACAATTTGGAGGAAGCCGGATATAAAATAGAAAGAGCACCTAGAGCCGGCGAGAAGAAGCTTGAGGAAATAGGTGAAAAAATTACCGAACTTATAAATCAGGCGGAACAAAGATATAAGGATTTAAAACAAAACACGGCAATAATTGTAAGGGATTTAGATACGCTTGCGCCTAACAGAGAATCCGAAGCCGCATTTAATATAACGGGAAATCTTTTAGGTTTTGAAAAATGCAGAGAAAAAGGATTCATATGGGTATCGGAAGCAAAAGATATAACTAAAGTTGATCCTGCCGTAAAAAGGGCGGGAAGAATTGATCATTCCATTCTCGCTCAGCCGTCTGCAAAGGATAGTCTAAGTGCTTGGAATAAATATGTAGAAATAATAAATAAATTTACCGATTCAGGTAAAAAAAATGAGTTATTAAAACATGCCTCGGAACAAATTGCAAAAAAAGGATAAAAAATGCGAATAAACAGCATTAACAATGTAAATTATAAGTATAGATTTAATCGGGTGTCAAATTCTGTTACCGCTCAAAAATTTTGTGATAAAACGAGTGAAAGGAATTATCAGGAATATAATTCAATACCTTTACAATCATGTTACAGACCATCTTTCGGTTTATTTGATCCCGCAACAATTATAGCGGGAGGCATACTTATATCCGCTTTTATCGGTGCCGCATATCAGACGGACAGAGAAGATAAAAAAAGAGAAGAAGAACAAAGAAGAATACGGGAAAAGAGGATTGAAGATATAAATTCCGCTTCTCAAAAAATGAATATTACAAGAGAAGAGGCGGCAAATTATGTTGATACATTTTTAAGTTATGCATCAATAAAACCTTCAAATGACGGGCATGAAAAAGGTATGAATGCCATAATTGGTTATGGATATGAAAAGTACAGACTTGCATCAGAGCTGATTTGTCCTATTATTGCGAAAGAAAGACATTTTTCGGATGCTAAAATACCTAACGGAGTTCTATTATACGGCCCTCCCGGAGGCGGTAAAACATATATTGCAGCCAAAGTAACGGAACATTTGGATGAACTCGGGGTAAATACATTAAATGTTGATTTGGAACACGGAAAATACAGCGAGAATACTGAAAAAATCAAAGATGCTTTTAAACAGGCGGAAGAATATTATAAAAAAACGGGATATTATACAGTAATTAATTTTGTTCATGATATAGATAATATATTAATAGACAGGAATTTAAATCCAAAAGCAATGGAGCAGGTAGGTGCTTTTATAAACTGTTCTGAAGATTGCGCCAAAAAAGGAGCAATATGGATATCAACCGCAAATAACCCGAAATTAATTGATAAAGCCGTATTACGTCCCGGAAGAACCGATGTTAAAATTCCGATTGGGGAAATGCAGAATTTTGAAGTTGCGGATATGATAAAATATGCGCTTTATAAACATGGTGAAAAAGAAAGTGCCGTTGATTTTGACTATAAGAAAGTAACTGATACAATCAGGAAAAATAACCTGAAATATACACCCGCAGAATATGAACTTTTTATAAAAAAAGCTAAGTTTTATAAACCGCTGAGTGAAAAATATATAACTGCCGATATGTTTATAAATATTATGTCGGAATATAATCAAACAGACTTCCCGACTTTGGATAAAGAAGTCAGAAAAAAATTTAAAAGCGATCAAAAATACGTTAATTCCATAAGTGTAGAAACAAATAAACAAGAAGCATAATTTATTAAAAAATATCTATATAAAAATTATATATTATTATTTACATTAAAAAAAAAATGTAGTATTATATTAGAATAAAATTTTTTCAGATTGGGAGATTTTAAAAAAACGTGTAAACCCTGCAAATAAAAGGTTTACGTAATTTAGGGGGGATAGGAATTTGTTATGCAAAACGAAGAACTAGACAACATTTATGTAATTAAAAAAGACGGCACAAAAGAAAAGTTTAATATTGAAAAAGTTGTTAATGCCGTAAAAAAATCTGCAATGCGTGTATTAATTAATTTTTCGGATGAAGAACTAAACAAGATATGCGATATTGTAAGTAAAGAAGTAAACAATATAGGCAAAAATGAAATATGTATTCAAGAGATGCATAATATAGTGGAAGAAGCCCTTGAAAATGTTAAGCCGAAGGTTTGTGAAAGCTATAGAAATTACCGTAACTATAAACAAGATTTTGTAAGAATGCTTGATAAAGTATATCAAGAGAGCCAAAAAATAATGTATATAGGAGATAAAGAAAACTCAAATTCAGACTCTGCATTGGTATCAACAAAGCGTTCATTAATATTTAATCAATTAAATAAAGAATTGTATAAGAAGTTCTTTTTAACAGTGGAAGACTTGCAGGCAATTCGTGACGGATACATATATATACATGACATGTCCGCAAGAAGAGATACAATGAACTGTTGTTTATTCGATGTTGAATCTGTATTAAAAGGCGGATTTGAGATGGGTAACATCTGGTACAATGAACCTAAAACATTAGCGGTAGCATTTGATGTTATAGGTGATATTGTCATGGCTGCCGCAAGCCAGCAATATGGCGGGTTTACGGTACCTGAAGTGGATAAACTGCTTGCTCCTTATGCTGAAAAAACTTATAACAAGCAGTATGAAAGATATATCTCAATGGGATTATCATTTGAGCAGGCAAGACAAGAAGCATTAAAAGATGTAAAAGTTGATTTTGAACAGGGATTCCAAGGCTGGGAATACAAATTTAATACCGTTGCATCATCAAGAGGTGATTATCCGTTCATAACAATAACCTTAGGGTTAGGTACAAGCGAATACGAAAAGATGGCTTCAATAGCTGCTTTGAAAACAAGAATGAACGGACAAGGTAAAAAAGAATGCAAAAAGCCCGTATTATTCCCTAAAATAGTATTCTTATATGATGAAAATCTTCATGGACCGGGAAAAGAACTTGAAGATGTATTTGAAGCGGGAATAGAATGCTCTCAAAAGTCAATGTATCCTGATTGGCTGTCATTAACGGGAGATGGCTATGTTGCAGGTATATATAAAGAATACGGAAAAGTAATATCTCCTATGGGATGCCGTGCATTCTTATCTCCTTGGTTTGAAAGAGGAGGTATGACACCTGCAGATGAGAATGATGAACCGGTATTTGTCGGCAGATTTAATATAGGTGCCATAAGTTTACATTTACCTATGATTTATGCTAAATCTCAAAAAGAAAGCAAAGATTTTTATGAAGTATTGGATTATTACCTGCAATTAATAAGAAAAATACACATAAGAACATATGACTATCTTGGAGAAATGAGAGCATCAACGAATCCTTTGGCATATTGTGAAGGCGGATTTTACGGCGGGCATTTAGGATTCCATGACAAAATAAAACCTTTGTTAAAATCCGCAACGGCATCATTCGGAATTACCGCTCTTAATGAACTTCAAGAATTATATAACGGAAAATCTTTAGTTCAAGACGGACAGTTTGCTATTGAGGTTATGGAATATATAAATAAACGTGTTAACGAATTTAAGAAAGAGGACGGAAATTTATATGCTCTATACGGAACACCTGCTGAAAATCTTTGCGGGCTTCAGGTAAAACAATTCCGTGAAAAATACGGAGTTATAGCAAACGTATCGGACAGAGGCTATGTATCAAACAGTTTCCATTGCCATGTAACCGAAGATATAAGCCCAATCGAAAAGCAAGACTTGGAAGGCAGATTCTGGGATTTAATGAACGGCGGTAAAATACAATATGTTAAATATCCTATTTCTTATAATAAAGAGGCTATAAAAACATTAATAAACAGAGCAATGAAAATGGGATTCTACGAAGGTGTAAATCTTTCATTATCATATTGCGACGATTGCGGACATCAGGAGTTGAATATGGATGTATGCCCTAAATGCGGAAGCCGTAATTTAACAAAAATAGACAGAATGAACGGATATCTTTCATATTCAAGAGTCAAAGGCGACACTCGTTTAAATGAAGCCAAGATGGAAGAGATAAAAGACAGAGTAAGTATGTAGAGTAATGAATTACCATAATATAACAAAAGATGACATGCTAAACGGCGACGGATTAAGGGTAGTACTGTGGGTGGCAGGATGTAATCATCAGTGTGACGGATGTCAAAATCCTATTACATGGGATATAACAGGCGGGCTGCCCTTTGATAAAGCCGCAGAAAATGAACTGTTCGAAGCATTAGCAAAACCTCATATTTCAGGAATAACCTTCTCCGGAGGTGATCCTCTGCATCCTTTTAACAGGGGTGAGGTTTTTAGACTCATGAAAAAATGCAAAGAACTGTTTCCTCAAAAAACAGTTTGGACTTATACGGGATTTTTATGGGAAGAATTTAAAAAATTTCCTGAAATGAAGTATATAGATGTATTTATTGACGGCAGATTTGTTAAATCTTTATTTGATGAAAAACTTCTTTGGGTGGGAAGCTCTAACCAGAGAATTATCGATGTTCAAAAAACCCTTCAAAAAGGTGAAGTGGTTCTTTATGTCGATAACGATAAATAATTAATGTTTTAATTCTTTAATTGAATTAATTATTTTATAATAAGTTTGCAACTCTTCTTTAGTTGAATTATTCAAGGTATTAATAATATCTTTATAAAGTTTTTCTTTGGTTTGAAAATGTTCAAATTCAAATAATTCTTTAAATTCTATATTGAGAACTTTAACAATTGCTTCAAGTGTTTCTTCTTTAGGCATCTGAATGCCTCTTTCGATTTTAGATAAATTCGAAGGCTCCATATTGATAAGTTCGGCAAGCTTAAACTGGGTAAGTTGATTCCTTTCCCGTATTTCTTTAATCTTAAGTCCTATTTTTCTTGATATTTCGCCCATATAATACCTTTTTTTAGAATACTGCCTAAAATACAGGTTAAAAGATTTTAATAAAACTATATTTATTGACAAATTAGTTATAACATGACATACTATAAAAATAATTAGTTATAATAAGCATAAATTAGTTTATTATTTATGCTTATCATAATTATAAAGAAAACTTATTAATACCGTTTTTTACATCAAATTATTTATTTTGGTGTAAATTTTGATATAACCAATTTTAGCCTTATAAGTCACAATTGTCAATGTTTAATTTTTTGTAAAAAACTCAAATTTCTATTTTCTACAAAGTTAAGAATGACTTGTTAATACGTTTTTATACACCAAAATAAATATTTTGGTGCATAAACTGAAAGGGTGAAATATGAAAAGAAGAAATGTATTAATAGCTGTCTTATTAATTTGTTTAGCTTTACAATACAGTATAAAAATTCCTGCCAATGCTGCAATAAATATTGTAGTTACAGAAGAGGGAGGAAGCATTGATGGCGGCAAAAACGGACTTAGTAATGCCAACATTACTAATTCAGGAGATTTATCTTTATCAGGTCAGATTACGGGAAGTTTAACCAATAACGGAGGAGCAAATGCTACTGTCAATGGTAAAAGTAAATTTATAACCCAAAATGGCGAAAGCGGTGATACAATAGACAATAAAGACGACGGAACCATAACAAATAACGGAACTATAGAAAATAGCGGAACTTTTAACAATGAAAAAAGGGGTGTTTTAAATAATAATAGTGTATTTAAGAATCAAGAAACAGGTAAATTTGATAATAAAGGTACGTTAAATAATAGTGGTGCTTCTGAAGATGAGGATATTAAAGAATCTAAGTTCGTTAACAATGGTGAAGTGACTAATACAGGTACCATAAATAATACTGACGGAGCCGACTTTAACAATAAAAAGACTATGACAAACAATGGTACGTTTAACAACTATAACGACAAAACCACAAGCGGAACAGGTACATTTAATAACAGTAAAGATGCTATACTGGTAAATAATGGTGTTTTCAATAACAATGGAAGTGGATATATAGATAATAAAGGTACTTTTACAAATAATAATGCCATAAATAACGATGGCGGAAGTATTTATAACAGCAAAAACAAAGAAGGTTCAAGTAAATTTATAAATAATGGAGAAATTAAAAATACAAACCGGGGAGATATCGATAATAATGGCGAATTTACTAACAATGCCGACGGTAAAATTATCCTTGATACGGGTAGTGAGTTTACGAACAACACTGACAGCACATTTGATAATCTTGGAAAAATAGAGTCCACAGGTAAAGGCATCAAGGGTAAAAATAATACTGTTATAACCAACAACGGTACCTTTAATAATAAGGGTGAAGTTAATTCTAAAGGTAAGTTTGAAAATTTTGGCGGAACGCTTAAAAATTCCGGCGTTTTTAACAATGACGGAAAAATGATTAATAAAAAAGAAAACAAAAACGACGGTAATATAATTAACGAAAGCGGCGGAATTTTCAATAATAACGGAAGCTTACAAAATAATGAAAACGGCTATATACTAAATAGCGGATTACTTACAAATAACGGTGATATTTTAACAAACGGTCTTTTACAATCAGTTCGGGGTGAAATTAATAATTATGGTAGTATCAGTATAGGGGAAAGTGAAGATGACGGTTCAGGCGGAAATTTTTCAGTTGGAAAACTGACAAATCAAGAAGGTGGTTCAATTACAAGTGAAGGCATGATGAATTTCACGGGTGATACCTTAAATAAAGGAAATATAACAAGCAGCGGTACAATGGCAAATAACGGCAGCTTTGATAATAGCGGTCTTTTAAATTTAAAAAGCGGCAGTAATTTTTCTAACAATGAATTCGGCATTTTTACGAATGAAGCAAACGGAACGGTGCTTAATGACGGTAAGATTACAAATGAAGGGAATATAATCACCGAGGGTCTTATACAATCTGTTCAGGGAAGTATTGATAATAAAGGAAATATTTCTGTTAAAGGTACAGGCGCCACTGATGGTTCGGGCGGAAACCTTGTTGTCGGCGGAGATTTAAAAAATGAAGGAAATATTGATAATGAAAACGGAACTATGAATTTCCTCGGCACAACAACAAATACCGGAGATATAACAAACAACGGTTTAATGGCTAACAATGGTACTTTGAATAACAATGGCAGTGGTAAATTAACTAACGGTAGTAACGGTAAGTTAGTTAACTATGGTGATGTTAAAGGAAATATTACAAATGACGGAGGTCAGTTGTGGAATACACCTGATTCCGAAGCAGGTTTGTCAGGGAAAATAGAAGGTTCAGTACATAATACAAATGGAGGTGTCTTTACTAACAACGGAGAAGTAACAAATCAAGTTGAAAATTATCACAATAGTACATTAAATAATAACGGAAAGATAAATGGCAACGTACGCTCCTCGGGCGGAACGGTTAATAACGGTACAAACGGAGAGATTAAAGGCAATACCTACTTAAGCGGAGATACAACATTAAACAATGCCGGAAAGGTTGAAAAACAAATATTAGGTTCGGATGCTACGGTTAATAACTCGGGAACTATTGAGCAAGGACTTTTGTTAAATAATTCAACCGTTAATAATGACGGTACAATTAAAGGTACTATCAGTGCCAATACAGCGGGCGAACCCGGTAATTTAACGCTGAACAACAATAAAAACGGTACTCTTGATAATGTTCAAATTAAAGATGGAACTGCTGTTAATAATGAAGGGAAATTAAAAGGAAGCATTAATGTTGATAAAAACAGTCAGCTTCATTTAGGTGCAGGTACTGTTTTTGAAGATGGTGCTAATATATCAACAGCAGGCTCATTAGACTTAAGAAACGGAAAATTTGAGGACGTAAGTAAAAACGTTGACATATTAAGCGGGGCGACTATAGCAGGTGATATAAGTTCCGCAACGGGACAAACAGATGTATTTAAAGGAGGAAACTCAGCATCTTTAAGTCCCCAAGGAAGTATAGATGTAACTTTAGAAGATTTTAATCTAATTCCCGATACTCTTGTTAGTAACGGTTTTATCTCAAAAGATGAAATACGAAAGAACATGGGTTTTGCGGGAACTGATGCAGCCAATTTTAATTTCAGCATAAAAGAAGGTGTTAAACATGAAGTTTTATCTCCTTTGAGATGGTTAGAAGCAACAAGTACTAAAGAAGGTATCGGCTTTGCACCCACGGGCAACAGCTACAAAGACTTCAACCCCGCTGTCATGGCAGCACCCGTTGCAGCTCAAATAGGCGGTTACCTAAACCAGTTAAATTCATACGATGAAGCCTTCCGTAATATGGATATGTATATGTTAATGACTAAATCTCAAAGACAA
>CANPZP010000031.1 GCA_947589115.1 Candidatus Gastranaerophilales bacterium
ATAAAACGTTTAGACGGTGTTGGTGACGTAAACGTATTTGGTGCAGGCGATTATAGTATGAGAATATGGCTTGACCCCCAGAAAATGGCTAACTTAAATGTTTCTGTAAGTGAAGTGCAGGCTGCCGTTCAAACTCAAAACGTTCAGGTTTCGTCAGGTGCTTTAGGTTCACTGCCAAGTAAATCTAACCAGACTTTAAGAATGACTCTTATGACAAAAGGGCGTTTAATAGAACCAGAGGAATTTGAAAATATTATAGTAAGGTCAAATACGGACGGTTCAAGTATCAGAATAAAAGATATAGCAAGGGTTGAACTCGGTGCATACAGCTATGATAAATTAGGTTTAATCGGAGGAAAGCCCGTTGCCGTTATTCAGGTTGTACCTCTGCCTGGTGCAAATACAATTAATATTGTTAATTTGGTTAACAAAAAGGTGGCGGAAATTAATAAAACCCTGCCTGAATCTTTAGAAATAAAAATGATGCACGATGATTCTAAATTTATTCGTGAATCAATGAAAGAAGTATTATTCACGATTATTATGACATCGTTAATAGTAATTATGGTAATATTTGTATTCTTAGGCGATTGGAGAGCAACGTTAGTTCCTTGTGTAACAATTCCCGTATCGTTGATAGGAACTTTTGCAGCCTTGCCTGTTTTCGGAATGTCAATAAACCTGTTGACTTTGTTTGCGATGGTACTGGCGGTTGCGGTAGTAGTCGATGATGCTATTGTTGTTATAGAAAACGTAAAAAGGCACCTTGAGGACGGTAAAACTCCTGTTGAAGCTACTCAGCTTACAATGCAGGAAGTAGGCGGTGCTTTGGTTGCAATGGCTATGGTACTTATGGCGGTATTTGTTCCGGTTTCATTTATATCAGGATTGTCGGGATTAATGTACAGACAGTTTGCGGTTTGTATTGCCGTATCAATTGCACTATCCGCTATATGTGCATTAACTCTTTCTCCTGCAATGTGTTCAATTATTTTAAGACCTGAAGATCCTAACAGAAAACCGAGTAATTTCTTTACGGCATTTATTAAAAAAGTATTTACTGCCTTTGATGAAAAATTTGATAACCTCACTCATTGGTATTTGGAAGTTGTAAAAAAGTTTGTATATAACAAAAAACTTACTTTGGTTTTATATGCATTATTTATATTATTAATGGGCTTACTATTTAAAGTTATTCCTACGGGATTTATTCCGGATGAGGATCAGGCTGTATTAATGTCGCAGATTGTACTGCCTCCGGGATCGGCTTTAAATAAAACACAGGAAGTACTGTTAAAGTTAACTGATGAAATTAAACAAATAGACGGTGTAGTACCGGAAAGAATTATTACATTCGCAGGTATCGGGCCTACAAACCAAGCTTTCTGTATTATTCCGCTGGAAGAATGGGGAGAAAGAAAAGTTTATCCTTGGAATTGGGTTATAAGGAAAATTCAGGGTAAACCTACGGATTTATCTCATAACGGGATTTTGAAAGAGGTCAGAAAAAGAATTTCAAAAATAAATGAAGCTTCAATAGCTGCATTCTCGCCTCCTGCTATACAAGGTATGAGTATGTTAGGCGGATTTGAATTTCAAATGCTTTCAAAAGGCGAGCATTCGCTTCAGGACATTGAAAACTTTGCGGGACAATTAACTGCGGCAGCAAACGCAAATCCGTCCTTAAGCAGTGTTTATACAACATATCAGGCAAATGTTCCTCAGTACAGACTTAATATTGATTATGAAAAAGTTTTAGCTCAAAATGTTAGTATACAAGAGTTATATTCAACTTTAGCTTCAACTCTCGGTACATATTATGTGAATGATTTCAATAAATTAGGACGTGTATTCAGGGTTCAATTACAAGCTGAAGATGAATACAGAAATAAAGCAACCGATCTTCAAAAAATATATGTAAAAAATATGAACGGAGAAATGGTGCCTTTAATGACAATGATAAACATAGAACAAACGGTAGGTGCCGCATCAATAACAAGATTTAACCAGTATAGAAGCGTACAATTTTCAGGACAGCCGGCAGGCGGAAAAAGTTCAGGTGAAGCTATGCAGGCAATGGAACAAGTTGCGCAAGAAACATTGCCGGATGATGTTGGATATGATTGGTCAGGTACTTCATTGCAGGAACGGGAATCCTCCGGTCAAACAGGTCTTGTTATTGCCCTTGCTTTAACTTTCGTATATTTATTCTTGGTAGCATTATATGAAAGTTGGTCAATTCCTGTTGCTGTTCTTCTTATTGCACCTGTTGCTGCTTTAGGAGCTTTAATCTTTCAAATGATGCTCGGGCAGTCTTTCGACTTGTATTCACAGGTAGGTATGATTGCATTAATAGGTATTGCAGCTAAACAATCCATATTGATTGTTGAATTTGCTAAAGATTTACATGAAAATAAAGGTTTAAGTATTGAAGAAGCCGCCATTGAAGCTGCTAAAATCAGATTTAGAGCTATTATGATGACTGCGTTAGCATTTATTTTCGGTGTATTGCCGATGGTATTTGCAACCGGCGCAGGTGCACAAAGCAGAATATCGGTAGGTTCAACGGTATTTGGCGGTATGACTGCGGCTGCTACTATCGGTACTATACTTACTCCTGTATTTTATGTCTTAGTACAATCTTTAGTTGAAAGGATGTCTAATAAAAAACTAAATAATAAATAATTTATAGAATATGAATAGAGTGGAAAAAATGAACAAAAAAATAATTATATTACTGTTTTTATTAATTATTAATCCTGTATTTGCACAGGATAATCCTTTTAGAGATGATGTTATTTACGAACAAGCTCCAAGGCTGCAAACGGATAATATCAAAAATATAAAAACTCATAAATTTTCTTTTAATAAAATTTTTTCAAAAAAAACTGATGATAAACAAATTGAAATACCTAAATCTGCTCAAAAGGCAGAACCTATTTCTCAAAAAGAAGAAATAAAAACTATAAATTCCGTTAAAAAACATCAAAAGGAACAAAAAAAGCTGCTGAAAAAGCAACATAAACAACTTGAAAAATCTAAAGAAATAGAAACTTCTTTGAATAATCAAACCAATATTATTGATAAAAGTACGGAAGAAAACAAAATTATTGATACGGCATACTATGGAAGTATAAATACAAATAAAATAATCGAAGTAGATGATTGTGTAAAAATAGCACTTGAAAAACATCCTTTAATTCGTTCGGCTATGAGTAATGCTGAAATTTATAAAAGCAGAATTGCGCAAGCTTGGGCAAATTATTTTCCGACTTTATCAGCAGGGATTAGTTATTCAAGAAATGATATGCAAATGTCCAATTTTGCATTCCCCGTTCAACAGTATGATATGTTTTATACTCCTAATGTTTCAGGGAATATGTTATTATTTGATTTTGGAAAGACAAAATCTCAGGCGGATATAGCAAAAAGAACATATGAAAGTTCCCAATACAACTTGCAGACAAGTATTAACAGCGTAATTTTTGCGGTAAAACAAGCATATTATAATTTATTATTCGCTCAGCAGCAGGTTAAAGTTTATGAAGATACCGTAAAAGATTTTACACTTCATTTAGAACAGGCTAAAGCATATTATGAAATAGGAACTAAGCCCAGAATAGATGTTATAACGGCTGAGCATAATTTAGGCAGGGCTAAATTAAATTTACTTCAGGCAAATAACACTCTTAAAATAGCATATGTACAATTAAGTAATGCAATGGGTATGCCGGATTATTCAGATTATGATGTTACGGATAATTTGAAAACTAAAGAATATGATATAAATATAGATGAAGCAGTAAATACTGCATTTGAAACAAGTCCTGAACTGTTGGCGGCAAAAAAGAAAGCTGATGCATCGGAATTGCTTGTAAGAGCTTCAAAACGTGCTTTTACTCCTGATATTACCGGATTTGCTTCTTATACAAGGGGCGGTAAAAGAGTTGATACTGATTACGGATACCAGTTTGGTGCTCAACTGAATTATCAAACAGTAAATTTATTACTTTTGAAAAAACAGGTTGATGAAGCAAAGGCAACATATAAAAAAGATTTAGCTGACTATGAAAATGAAAAACAAAATATATATTTTGAGGTCAAGCAGGCTTATTTAAATCTTACAAATGCGCAGGAGAGTATAGTAGTTGCAAAACTATCAATGGATCAGGCAAAAGAGCAGTATGACCAAGCTTCAGGACGGTATAAAGTCGGGCTTGGTGATGCCATTGAATTAAAAGATGCAGAAACAACTTATAGAAATTCACAACTTGATTATTATAATACACTGCTGAGTTACCATGTATCGGCAGCTAACTTGGAAAAATTAATGGGCGTTCCTCTTAAAGCTTCTGACACTGACTTATTATAATTTGTTTGTTTATAATAGATTAAGACAACGGATAAAATTTAATTTGAAAATAATATCTATTTATTGTCTAATAGAAGAATGGATATAGAAGTAAAAAAAATAAAATTTTTAAACGGCGAAATAGAAATCCCCGCAGATAAATCAATTACACATAGGGCATTTATGTTTTCGGCATTGGCAAAAGGAAAGTCAAGGATATATAACTTTTCAAAAGGTGCCGACTGTATGTCAACATTAAATATAGTTAAAAATTTAGGTTGTGAAGCGGATTATATAAGCGATAAAGAAATAATAATAAAATCCTCAGATGGTCTTATATCTCCTGAAAGACCGCTTGATTGCGGTAATTCCGGTACGAGTGCAAGACTTATAACGGGTATTCTTAGCGGTCAAAATTTCAGTTCGGAATTATTTGGGGATATAAGTCTTTCTAAACGTCCTATGAAAAGAATAATTGAACCTTTAACTCTTATGGGGGCGAAAATTGTACATCAAGAATATAAGCTTCCGTTTAAAATTTATCCGTCAAAACTGTATGGGATTAATTATAATTCCAAGCTTGCTTCCGCTCAGGTAAAATCTTGTTTATTGCTTGCGGGTTTATTTTCAGATGGTGTTACTTCATTTACCGAACCGTATAAATCAAGAAATCACACCGAACTAATGTTAAGGCATATGGGGGCGGATATAACGGTTAACGAAAATACCGTAAGTGTTAAAAAATCCGAATTAACTCCCGTTGATATAAATATATGCGGTGATATTTCATCTGCTGCTTTTTTCATTGCCGCCGCTTTGATTGTACCTGATTCTTCGGTAATACTTAAAAATGTAGGTATTAATGAAACTCGTTCGGGTATTATTGATGTTGTTAAGAAAATGAACGGAAATATAGAATTAATTAATCAAAGGGTTGTTTCAAATGAAAAAGTTGCTGATATAAAAGTGGAATATTCCGATTTAAAATCTACAATTATAGAAGGAGAAATTATTCCGAGATTAATTGATGAGATACCCGTGATTGCTGTTTTGGCAACGCAGGCGGAAGGTACAACAGTTATTAAAAATGCTCAGGATTTAAGAAATAAAGAAGCAGACAGGATTACGGCAGTTAAAACGGAATTAACAAAGTTAGGTGCAGATATAGAAGAAACTCCCGACGGATTTATCATAAACGGTAAAAAAGAATTATCAGGGGATTGTGATATTAACTGTTACCACGACCACAGAATTGCAATGAGTGCATATGTTGCAGGATTAATATGCAAAAAACCGATAAATATACGGGAATTTCAATGGGTTGATATTTCCTTCCCCGAATTTTTAAATTTAATGAATAATCTTATTTCTTAAATTTAACTACATTAGTTAAATTAATTTTTTTAAAATTCCAAAATTCCGGATGAAAAATAGCCAAAAACGGAATTAATTCAAGACGCCCGATTAACATACTGATAATACAAATAATTTTTGAAATTGAAGTTAAAGAACTGTAGTTTCCCATAGGCCCTATAATCCCGAAGCCCGGGCCTACATTACCAAGTGAAGCAATAGCGGCGGATGTTCCCACTATTATGTTTTGTTCTGTAAATACTAACAATACCGCAATAACTGCAAAGAAAATATAATAAAAAATCACAAAGGAAACTATTTGTCTTACTACATCTTCGGGTATAATAACTTTATTTATTTTAATAGGAAAAACACCGTTAGGATGATATATTTTTGAAATTTGTCTTTTTAAATATTTAAATATAATAACCAGTCTTAAAAGCTTAACTCCGCCTGCTGCTGAACCTATTGAAGCACCTGAAAACATTAATAAAAACAGTAATAATTTAGCTCTTAGATTCCAACTGCCGTAATCATCCGATACGAATCCGGTTGTTGTTATTATGGAAATAACCTGGAACAGCCCCGTTTCAAATGAGTTTATAAATGCTTTAATATTTTGACAGTTAAGATTTATGGCTATAAGAAGAGAAAAAATTAAGACAATAAAAAAGTATGTTTTAAATTCATCATCTTTAAATACAGCCAATATATTCTTTTTAAAATATACTTTATATTGCAGGGCGAAGTTAGTACCCGAAAGAAACATAAATACCATAACAGCCCAGTAAAATTTTGTATTTCCGTATGCCATAATACTTTGCTGTGATGGAGAAAGTCCGCCTCCCGATAAAGTCGAAAATGAATTACATAAAGCATCAAATACCGGCATTTTCATATATACAAGTGTTAAAAATTCTATTAAAGTTAAGCCGAAATAAATACCCCACATTACTGCGGCTGTCTGTCTTATTCTTGGAGTAAGTTTGCTTTCCGTGGAACTTGCTCCCGGGGATTCAGCTGAAAACATTTCTCTGCCGGCTACGGCAAATTTAGGTAATATCGCTATAAATAATACTAATATTCCCATACCTCCAAGCCATTGGCTGAAAGACCTATAGAAAAACATTGTTTTTGGATATTGTGAAAAATCAGTTAATATGGTAGAACCTGTGGTTGTTATACCTGATACACTCTCAAATAGCGCATCTATGGGATTTAGTCCGAAATAAATGAAAGTTAAAGATGATAATAAAGAAAATATTATCCAAGATAAAAACACTATTGTAAGTGCTTCGGACTTTGTCATATTATCTATTTCTTCTTCAATTCTATTGTTCTTTTTCATTATTATGCTTAGTATAAACGCTAATAATGAAGTAAAGACATAAGGTTCCCAAGTATGTGTTTCTTTTAATACAAATGCACATACGCAAGGTAAAAGCATAACTAATGAAATATATTTTAAAATCAGGCTGATTACATTAAATATATATTTTAAATTCATTATCCGCACCTTTTAAAATATGCCAATACACTGTCTGCATTTTCCTGAGTGGTAAATACAATTAAATTATCCATCGGCATAACCTGAGTATTTCCTTTCGGAATAATAACACGATTTCGGCGTTGAATTATTGCAATAATTGCTTTACAAGGCAATTTTAAATTCATAATTACATTGGGTTTAAATGTCGGCGGTATACAGATTTCCAATACTTTTCCTTGCCCTTTCTCAACAGTGGCAAGTATTTCAATATCAGGCTTTATTAAATGGTTTTCTATATCATCTATTGCCGCACCATTTTCGGAAATGGCAACATCAATTCCGACCTTTTCAAAAAGATTTGCATTGACGTTTTTTGATACTCTCGTTATAACTTTTGCTACTCCCATTTGTTTTGCCAAAAGAGAACATAACAGATTTTTTTCGTCATTATTGGTTATACTGACTACAACATCGGATTCTCTTACTCTTTCTTCTTCCAATAGTTCAAAGTTTGCTCCGTCACCGTTTATTACTAACGTATTTTTTAAATTTTCCGTTAATTCAACGCATCTGTCATAATCAAGTTCTATGATTTTTACTTTAATATTGGTTTTTTCCAGATTTTGAGCAAGCATTAATCCGACACTGCCGCCGCCTATTATTGTTACCTGTTTAACGTCGTTTGTTTCCTGAAAAAATTTACTTGCCAATATATCAAGCGAATAATATGACCCCATAAAGATTACTTTGTCATTATGTAATAATTGGGTTTCTCCGTTTGGAATAAATAATTTATTTTCTCTTGTTATACCAACAATTAAAGTTTCATCAGGAAAATTACAATCTTTTATTTTTTTATTTAATATAACGGTATTTTCTTCAACGGGATATTCATATAATCTTGCTTTACCGTTAGCAAAATTTTCAACATCAATGGCTTTCGGTACTGTTATAATCCTAAAGATTTCTTGTGTCATCAACTCTTCGGGCCATAAAACATAGTCTATCATTAATTCTTTTTGATATTTAGAACCTCTTACCAATGATAAGGAATCTACATTTTCTTTCTTACTTACAAAACAAACAGTTTTAAGCTTTGTCATATTTGTAACCGTTAAACAGGATACAATATTTGCTTCATCGTTATCCGTACAAGCTATAAATATATCAGCATCTTTAATTCCTATAGATTCTAATAAACCTATATTTGAACCTGAGCCTTGAATATATTCTATATCCAGTTTCTCAATAAAATCCGAACTGTTAATACCGTCATCAATAACAATTATATCGTGATCTTCATATAATTTGGCAGCTATTAAACTTGCTGTTTCATTTGCACCGTATATTATAATCTTCATGTTATTCCGTCCGCTTTAAAGCATAAACTAAAAACATAGTTTTGTCTATTTATGAACAACTGTTAAAAGGTGGCTATACGATTTGTAATATTATGTTTAAGGTTTTTATCCTCTGTTTGCATTGCGGCTTTAAAAGCTTTTGAAAGTAATTTTTTAGCTTTTTGTCTGTTCCCGAATTTTAACATAACATCTGCGGCACTTTCATATTTTTTTGCAAGATTAACGTTATCATCTATGTCATAGAATGATTTTGCCGAAGTAGTATAATATTTTAAAGCTTGTTGATTATCACTTAACCTTTCACAATTTTTTCCGTTTTTGGAGGAAATGAGTCCTATTACTTTTTTGTCTTTTGTTTCGTCAGCTATAATATCGGAAAGTTTCATGAATTTCATTGCTGATTCTTTATCATAACGTTCGGAGTGTATTTGAGCAATATCGGCGAGGGCTTGAGTTTGTAATTTTAAATTATCCGCTTCACCTGCAAATGACACGGCGGCACAGTAGTGATTAAATGCAGGCTCAAATTTTACGTAATCATCGTATATTTTGCCCATTTTAATATGAGCTTTAGCTTTTATATTGTTATTATTTGTGTGTTTTGCGGCATTATCATAATTGTATAGAGCTTCTTCAATTTCGTTTAATCCGTCATGGAGCAGTCCTTTTTCATAATGAACAATTGCGCAAGCTTCTTGTTCTCCTATGGTTTCGGCATAATCAAGAACTTTTTCAAATGCATCCATGGCTTTTTCTTTATTATCTATTGCGGCATATTTTTTTGCTTGTATAAACATTCTTTTCAATGTTTTATCCTCAGGAATATATATTTTTTCAACAGCTTCCTGCTCTTGAGGAGTTTGTTCATCTTCTTGAGGAAGGGTAATATTTTCTTCCTTAGGCTCAATTATTTCTTCATTTTTTTGTGTTTTATAATTTATATGCTGTAAAAATAAGGCATCTACCCAATTTTCAACAACTTTTGACGGCTTTTGAAGAGTATTGGTTATATATTCATCAAGGATTTGAGATGCATTTTTAAGATTAGATTGAATAATCTGTTGGTTGGGTCTTTCTTTTTGTGCTTGATTAAGTACTAAAGAAAGATATGAGGATACTTCCGATTTTATATCATCAGGTGCGCCTATTGCATTTGTTGTATTTTTAAAGTCGGTAAGAACTTGTTCAATATTAATTGTTTTTTTTGTGTAATCTATGGCAACTTTTTCGCCCGTAGGAAAGTATGAATTGGCGGAACTTCTCGGTCTTTCTTGCTCGGGATTATTTTCAGTGCTTTTTGATGATTGAGAATTTTTCTCATCATCTGATTTTGGTTTTACCTGTCTGTTGGTTATGCCTATATTATATGGTCTGACATATCCCGGATAAATAGTATTGTACAAATTCGCCGCCTTAAATTACACTTTAATCCGCTTTTACTCTACATATTATAGTATCCGCTTTTTTGGTAAATTTTTAAATACACTGTTTAATGTATTAATAATTTTTTTGGCAAAATCAAAAAATATTTTCTCCCAAAATTAAACTTTGAGAGAAAATAATGTTTATTTTATTAAATTATTCTTTTTTATTTAACAAAAGAAAGATTCATTTCATCGAGCATTTGTTTATCTTCATTAACGAGTTCGCCGTCAGTTGTAAGATAATTCCCGATAAGAAGTCCGTTAATACCTGCTTTTAACCCAAGTTTTTGGTATTCCTTTGAAAATCTTGTGCTTCTTCCTCCCGCATATCTTAATATTGTTTTCGGCATTGCTATTCTAAATATACATATTGTTCTTAGTACTTCTTCTTCATCTATTTTGTCGCCGTAATTTTCAAGTTTTGTACCTTTAATGGGATTTAAAATATTTACGGGAACAGTTTTGGGATTTATTTCGGCTAATGCTAATGCCATTTCCACTCTGTTTTCTCTTGTTTCTCCCATCCCGAGTATTACTCCGGTACATGCTTCTATTCCTTCTTCCTGAAGCATTTTTATTGTATTTATTCTGTCCTGATAGTTATGTGTTGTACATATTTCACTATAGTAACTTTCACAAGTATTAATATTATGATTAAATCTTTCAACACCTGCTTCTTTTATTGCTTTAATTTGGTCTTTAGTCAATAGCCCCAATGATGCACAGCAATGAAGTCCGTCAATTGATGCTACTGCTTTTATCATTTCCAATATTTTTGCAAATTCTTTTTCTTCGGTTTTTCTGCCTGACGTAACTATACAAAATCTTGTTGCTCCGTTTTTTTTCGCATTTATTGCCGCTTGTTTCACTTCTTCTGTTTCCATTAACGGATGACACTCTATTTGTGCTTTATTATGCTTACTTTGAGAGCAATATTTACAGTTTTCGTTACAAGCGCCTGTTTTCGCACTTATTATTGAGCATGCTTCTACTTCGTTTGAAAAGTTTTCTTTTGTTATTTTTTCAGATAAGCTTATTAATTCGTTTAAATCCATATCATAAAATTTTAATAATTCATCTTTAGTATAATGTTTCATTTTATTTCCCTTCTAATATTATTGCGCTTCATCTATAATTCCGCCTCCCAATACAATATCATTATCATATAAAACAATGGATTGCCCCGGACTTATTGCTCTTTGCATATTTGTAAATTCCACAAGAATTTTATCTTCTGAAATCTTTTTCACATAAACTTCTTCAGGCTCTGAAGAAGAACGAATTTTCGCACTGCATTTTATTTCTTTTTCTAATGTTTCTATCCCTATCCAATTTAATTTTATTGCCGTTAATTTATTTTTCATTGCTTTATCTTTAAAATCTACGACTACTTCATTAGTATCTTTTTTTAATTCAACAACATATAAAGGTTCAGGAGCGCTTATTTTAAGACCTTTTCTTTGTCCTATTGTATAATTCCATATCCCTTTATGCTGTCCCAGAATTTTCCCTTCTCTGTTAACTATATTGCCTATTTTATCTTCTACTGATAACAGTTCATTATAATCACCTTCATAAAAATCTTGGCTGTCGGGTTTATCTGCCGTAGATAATCCGTATTTAGACGCAATATCTCTTATCTCGTCTTTTTTATAGCCTCCTAACGGTAATATAATATTTGCCAGTTGATTTTGTTTTAATCTGTATAAAAAGTACGACTGGTCTTTTTTTGTGTTTATTCCTCGTTTTAAGATATATCTGCCGTTAATATTTTCTATTCTTGCGTAATGCCCCGTTGCAAATTTGTCAAATTCTATTCCGTTAACTTTGGCTAAATACGGAAAAACATCAAACTTTATTAAAGAATTGCACCATATACACGGATTTGGTGTTCTGCCTTGAAGATATTCTTCTTTAAAGTTTTTTAGCACTATTTCTTCATATTGTTCGGCACAATTAAAAACATAAAAATCAATTCCCAATTGTTTTGCAATTTTTTCCGCCGATTCTATATCTTCTTTCTCATCAGGGCCAAAACAAGCACCATGGGTAGGTCTTTTAGGCAGTTTATTCAATTTTTCCTGAATATTTTTATATACTCCGTCTTTTCCCCATATTGACATTGTTGCGCCTATTACTTCATGTCCTTGCTCTTTTAATAATAAAGCGGCAACACTTGAATCTACTCCGCCTGATAGTCCTACTAATATTTTCATTTATTTTTTCTTTTCTTATTATTTATAGAGATTGTTTTTCATACATAAAATAATATAAAAACTATTGTTTGTAAATATTAAAACACTTTAATTTTTATTGTAATTAAACAACTTCAAGCATTTTTTCAATGGTGTGTCTTGCCTTATCAAAAATATTTTTATCTACTGTAATTTCGTATTTTTCATTTTCCAAGCAGAATTTAATATCTTCTAAAGTATTCCATTTCATATTTTGGCATATAATATCTTCTTTTATCAAAATAAAAGATTTACCTTGGTTATAAAGTATACTGTCACGTTGTAATCTGTCAACAACACCCTTTTCGGTTGCGATAATAAATTCTTTATCGCTGCTTTTTTGTGCATAATCCATTATCTCTTTTGTAGAACCCACAAAATCTACTATTTTACATACTTCGTGATGACATTCGGGATGTGCAAGAATTTTTGCATCCGGATGTTTAATTCTCATTTTTTCAATATCTTCAACTCTTATTTTTAAATGTGTGGGACAAAATCCGTTATATGTTATTACTTCCACGTTACCCAGTTGTTTTTCCACCCACTTGCCAAGATATGTATCAGGTACAAATAATACTTTCTCTTGATTTAAACTTTTTACTATCTTCACGGCATTTGAACTGGTACAGCATATATCGCATTGAGCTTTTACTTCAGCTGTTGAATTAATATAACATACGGTAGGAATATTAGGATGTTTAGCTTGAAATTCTTTTAAATTTTCAATACTTAGCATATCAGCCATAAAACATCCTGATTTTTCGTTAGGCAGTAAAACTTTTTTTTCGGGATTTAACAGTTTTGCACTCTGCGCCATAAAATGCACTCCGGCAAATACTATTATATCTGCATTTGTTTTAGCCGCCATTCTGCTTAAATAGAGAGAATCACCTACAAAATCAGCTACTTCATCTATTTCAACCGGCTGATAACAGTGGGCCAATATTACTGCATTCTTTTCTTTTTTTAATTTTTTTATTTCTTCTGTTATTTGCATATTAATTTTTGCTCTTTTTAGTAATTTATTACAAGCAAAAATACTAGTCAATAATTTAGATTTTGAATTTATATGGCAATTTCAGTTAAAATAGTCAAATCAGCCCTTCTAAAGCGCTTTTAGCTTCTGATATCTAAAGTGCCAAAATATATTCGGCATGGCTATAATTAATATTTTGAACCTATTTTGCGGGAGATTACATATTAATTCCGGGGATTTTCTTTTTTGTACTTTTCAAGTATAATAAATTCTATGTTGGGAATTTTTATGATTAATTCTATGAAAAAAGAAGAAATTTTTACCGGTTTAACTGTTGGTAAAAATAATTCTTTACTCATAAATTTTGGAAAATGCCGTTTTATTTGCAGTTATATATTTGAAAGTATCCCCCTATCAATAAATTCGCACGGGGGGGGGATTTTATACTCTAAGAAACAAGTAATTTTATTCATTTATTCTATAAGAAATTTCTTATTCAACTTCTTTGGTATGCAAAAAATATGTTCCGGGGAAGGCAGGGGAAATTATGAATAATTTTACTCCTGAAGAATTGATTTCTAAATATCCTGATAAATCTAAAAATGTCGGATTATTAAATTTCCATTATTCAAATCATAATTATGGTGCTGTTTTAACTGCATATGCATTGAATAAATATATTAATAATCTCGGATATAATGCATTTAATATTGATTATTTCTGCCCTCCGTATAAGCTTAAGGATGTTTCTGATTTTAATGAATTCAGATATAAATATCTGCCTATGACATATTTGTGTAAAAGAAAAAGTGATTTTGAAAAATTGAATGAAGTATTTTCAACTTTTATTACAGGCTCTGACCAAGTTTTTAGGTATAACTATTTCATTGACCCTGACGGAAGGTATTACCTGAATTTTGTTGATAATCATAATAAGAAAATAGGTTATAGCTCTTCTTTCGGGCTTAATTATTTTGAAGGTAATAAAGAAGCGGTAAGTATTACCAAAAAGCTTATAAAAAGATTTGATTATATATACGTAAGAGAAAAATCAGGCATCGATATTTGTAAAAATACTTTTGATGTTGATGCCGGATGGGTTTTAGACCCCGTATTTTTGTTTGATTCCTCTGAATGGGAGAAAATGGCATCGGATAATAAACCTGATACTGAAATTGTTTATTATATTATTAATGATGAATTGTCCAGAACGGCTGAAAAACTTAAAGGTTATACTAATATTAATATAGAGAGCTGTTTAAAAATCCAAGATTGGGTTTCTTACATAAAAAATGCTGATTTTGTGGTAACAAATTCTTTTCATTGTTTATGTTTTTGTATTATTTTTAATAAACAATTTGTATGTATTTCTCCTTTAGAAAAGGATGAAAGAATGAGAACGTTATTTGATGTTTTTAATATCCCTGATAAATTCTATGTTTGGGGAGATGAAAAATTTAACCTTGATGAACACAGAAATAATATACTTGATTATAATGAAATAAATAAAATTTTAGATGAAAAAAGAAAAGAATCACAAGAAATCTTAATTAATGTTTTAAAGTCGGAAAAGGTTTATAAATCTGTTCCTTATAATAAACAACTAAACAGTTTATGTAAAATAAAATATTTGATTTTATATGTTTTATCATTTATTTTATATAAATTAGTGATTATAAAACCATTAAAATATATAGTTAAAGATAATATATATTTGAGGTATAAATCCTATTATAATTCAATCTGCAAATGGTAAATTTTGTATAAATAAAAGTGCCGCAGGCATGAAGTTGAATAA
Source organism: Candidatus Gastranaerophilales bacterium (assembly GCA_947589115.1). Taxonomy (GTDB): domain Bacteria; phylum Cyanobacteriota; class Vampirovibrionia; order Gastranaerophilales; family Gastranaerophilaceae; genus Avigastranaerophilus. The sequence goes on from CANPZP010000031.1 coordinate 14,990, forward strand.
TTTTCCATTTACTCAGCGGCGGTCTTTGTTTAAATATTAACAGTAAAATATGTTTTCACAAGTTTTTTTATTTTGAGAAAAAATGAAAAGAAGGTGGAAAATGACTACTGTAGAACCCATTAGAAATATTGAGGACATAAGAAAATTAGAAAAATACTTTGAACAAACAAATCAAAGAAATTTACTTTTATTTACTCTGGGAACAAACTGCGGATTGAGAATATCCGATATTGTCGGCTTAAATGTCGGGGATGTTAAAAATAAAACTTATATTCAAATAGTTGAAAAAAAGACGGGTAAATTTAAAAAATTTCCTATCAATTCAAAATTACGACCAATGTTTGAACGATATACAAAAGGCAAACAGCTAAATGAAGCACTATTCAAAACAATTTTTAACAACAGATTAGACCGCTTCGGGGCATACTACATATTAAAAGAAGCTTCTAAGGCTGTCGGTTTAGAGGAAAAAATAGGTACTCATACCTTGAGAAAAACTTTTGGTTATCATCATTACAATAAATTTAAAGATGTTGTTATGCTGCAAAAAATCTTTAATCATTCAAATCCGGCTATTACTTTAAAATATATCGGAATAGAACAAGATAAAATTGATGAAAGTTATATGAATTTTATTTTATAACTTAACATTTTATTCATTATGTTAAGACTTTTCTTAACCCGTTAGTAGGTCTTTATTATAACATAAAGTTACAAATTTATCTTTTTATTTTTTTAAATTTCTGATGTGAGTATATTTTAATTTCTAATAATTTCATCTATTGCAGCACTTAGTTTTGATTCGGATATTGGCTGCTGAATTTCGTTTTTCGGCTTATTAAGTTCATAGCACTTCTTATTGCAAAATTTTCCGGTTAATTTATGCGACCTAACATAATGAATAATTTGTTAAGTAAAAAGGCAGGAAAATGAACTTATTAAATGAAATTTTTTCGGTAAGAAATGAGTACCATGATAATAAAAAAATAAAGATTTTAAGATTATTAGGCAAGAAAATAAAATTAAATAAAAATGACAGCGTAAAATTAAAAACAGTAAATTATATTATACAAATGCTGAAAGAATACGGAATAAGGAATATAATTTCTTCAGCCGGATGCCAAAATTCAATGTTTAATCTGTTGGTGCAACAGGATACTTATTTTAATTGTTATTCCGTTACGGATGAACGAAGTGCGGGATATATGGCTATAGGTATTGCGGAAGAAATAATGGAGCCTGTTGTAATAACTTGTACCGGTGCTACTGCAAGCAGAAATTGGGTTCCCGCTTTAACTGAAGCTTATTATAAAAATATACCTGTTATTGCTATTCCTTTTTATAACAGAGCTGGTAATGATTTTAATCTTGCCGCTCAATATGTTGATAGAAAAATTACTCAAAATGATATTAAAGAAATACAAATTAAATTACCTGAAATATTTGATGATATTTCGCAAAAACAAGTTTTAACAAGCCTGAATACTGCTTTTTCTACTGCAAAATACAATAATAAACCTGTTATAATTGAAGCACCTTCAAATCTTGGATTTAAAAATTTAAATGATTTTAAAAATGTTCCCAAAGATGTTTGGCATACTGAATGTATTGATAATATTACAAATGAATCTGATGAATTATTAAATAAAAATGCAGCCGTATTTATAGGCTCTCATAAAAAATTTACTCAAGAAGAGGAATCCGTTCTTTCAGATTTTGTAAAAACTATGAATATACCTGTATTTTGCGACCATACATCAAATTATCATGGGGAAAATAAAATAATTTCTGCAAGAAGTTTAATTTGCGGAATCGAAGTGCCGGATTTAATTATAGATATAGGCGGGATAACCGGTGATTATCTTTCAGCTTTGTTATTTCAAAAGGCAATTGTATGGAGAGTAAGTCCTGACAGAAGTTTTAATTTCAGATATGATAAACCGGTTGTTAAAACTTTTATGATGAGTGAAAAACAATTTTTTAAAATGATGAAAAATTCATTACCTACCAAAAAAAATTACTATGATAGTATAAAAAGAATAGTTGAAACTACAACATTTCCGGATTTACCTTTGAGCAATTATTTAATAATAGAAAATTTATCAAAATATATGCCTGAAAACAGTATAATACACCACGGCGTTTCCAATACAAAAAGAGGAATGAATTTCTATGAATTTTCGGAATCTGCGGAAATAAGCTGTAATGTCGGAGCTTGCGGCATTGACGGTGCTGTATCAACTCTTGTCGGACACTCTTTTGCATCTCCTGATAAAAAATGTTTCGGAATAATGGGTGATTTGACATTCTTTTATGATATGAGTACAATTCAAAACAGAGATATAAAAAATAATTTGAGAATCTTACTTGTTAATAATAACAAAGGTATCGAATTTAAAATCAACGGTTTGTTTACAAACGTTTTAGATGAAACTGAAAAGTTAATAGGTAGTGCAGGACATAAAACCACAGCGGATGGCTGGGCGCAAAGTTGCGGGTTCCACTATATGAGTGCAAAAACAAAGGAAAGTTTTTTATCTCAAATTAATGACTTTTGTAATAAAAATTATGATAAACCTGTTTTATTTGAAGTTTTTACTACGGATGAAGATGAAATTAAAGCTTTTAAAATGATGACAGGACTGAATAAAAATGAAAAAAATAGATAAAAATAAAATAAAAACATGGTTTGTAACCGGCGCATCAAGCGGGATTGGTTATGAATTATGTTTTTGGCTTCTTAAAAGAGGTTATAATGTAATTGCTGTTTCCAGAAATATCGCTCAATTTGACTCGGGGGGGGGGGGAATCAGGATAACTTATTAACACTTTCTGTTGATGTTACGAAGCCTGATAATATAAATGATGCAGTTAAAAAAGCCGTAGATAAATTTGGAAATATTGATGTTCTTGCTAATATTGCCGGTATATCTTCATATGAAACATTTGAAGAAACATCTGATGAAGAAGTTCGTTCGGTTATGGAAACAAATTATTGGGGAACTTACAATACTTGTAAGGCTTTAATAAAATATTTCAGAGAAAAGAATAATGGTACTATAATAAATTGTACTTCTGTTATCGGACTTGTGCCAAGAACATACGGTGTTGCTTATTCATCTTCTAAACACGCAATTGAAGGTTTAACTTCTGTTTTGTGGCTTGAAACACAAAATTTTAATTGCAGAGTTATGGCTGTAGAACCGGGATTATTCCCATCTAATATTGCTAAAAATAAAAAATTCTTTGTATCTCAATTTAAAGAATATATTTTTCCTAATAATCAGATTATAAATCTTGAAAGAAATTATAAAAATGATTTATCTTGCGGGGTAAATAGTATTATTGATACCGTTGAAAATGAAAAAATACCAAGACGATTACTCCTGGGAAAAGATTGTATACAAAGAGTTAAATATGAAATAAAAATGATACAGGATAATATAAAGTATTCTAAGTCTATTTCAAATAAAATAGCACGTACTGAAAATAATAAAAGATATACTGTTATAAATGATATTAGTTTTAATTTAAAAAAAATTCTTTATTTTTTTAATTATATAAGATGCTTTATTTTGGAAAAAATAGGAAAAAAAGAAAAACGAAGTCATTATAATCAAAAAAAAGAAATCTTAAAAAATAAATTTGTAAAAACATGGATAAAAAAATAATCGAAAATAATTAATTATAATATCATTTTATAATACACCTTTTAAATATAAAGAATTTTTCAGATACTTAGGCTTTTTCTCTTTTAAATAAGTATGACGTTGTTATAAATATTACAGATAATCCTACTAAAATTTCAAACAAATATATATGCAGAATATTTTCTTTAAGGATTATGGGCATTAACAATGCACCGCCAATAGGAGGGAAAAATATATTTTTCTTTTCTATTAAAATAAACAGCATTATACATGCCGCAATAGCACTCAATGCTAAAGGTAAACCAAAATACATATTTATTATTAATCTGCATGATAACCCTATAATTGTTACTGCAATCATAGATAAATAAACTTTTGCGCTATTCTTTCTAAACGAGCTTAATGGATTTGAAAGTACAACAAATGCGACTATAAAAGGCGGAGGCAAAATGAAGATTACACGATAATAAACAGGTAAAATCATAATAATCGAGAATATTGCAGAAAGTTTTAACAAATTTTTAATTTTAGTTTTTTGGTTAAAAAACTTATTTGATTGATTTATAGGTTTTAATCTGTATTGTTTAATTAATAAATACTGGCATAGTGCTATTAAACTTACAAGCACTAAAGCGGCACAAGGATATACAAAGCTTGTAACTTTCATATATATAGGGAAAAGACTTGCCGCAATAATCGGGACAAAATTTGATTTTGCAATAATCAATATTATTTGAGGGAACAGAAAACCGAGTAAAATTTGAAAATAAATCGGAATTTGTAAGTATCTTACTATAATTACACCGATTAATGAGGCTAAAGTTGTTAAAATAACCATTTTAAACCTGTTTGTACTCAATATTTGTTTTTTCGTAATAAGACAAAAAACTACTATTGACAATATTTCAGGGAAAATAATTTCTCTGTGTCCCGTTATTTTGGCAATAACAAACATCATAGCTGTTACGCTAAGCGCTAATAAATACTTTTCATACTCAAATAATTTTAAAATCTTAGTATTCATCTATATATCTCTTTGGTTTATATTATTTAAAACAAAAAACATAAACAATAGTTTGTTAGGTTCGATGTAATTTAACATACAGAACAAGATGTAATTAACTATGAGATGGAGATGTTTCTTCATCTTTTTCATAATTATTGT